>JACNJG010000079.1 GCA_014382685.1 Candidatus Cloacimonadota bacterium | reverse complement strand
AGTACTTATACAACACCGTAAAATTGAAATTTACTTTATCCTCCGCAGGAATTTTTACCAGAAATTCTATTGTATAGGCATCTTTCTTTGTATAGGCAATGTCCGATTTCGTGATCGTCCAATTGGTGCCGAGACTGCGAGTCACTTCAATGGTTACCGGTTCTTTCTTTTGATTGCGGATCTCACACTCGTATTTTTCTTCACGTGATTTCTGGCTTGGGCGGTTGCTCTCAGCAAGAATACATTCACCTTTAATATCAAACGCAGTGCCGATCTTTATCTCAACTTCTTCATTTCTCGGAGTGTGTTCGATCCGATCCTCGCCTACAAACTCTGCTGCATCTTTATCCTGAATTTTGAAGATGCGTATCTTTCCCATCGGCAGCGGAATTCCAAGACCGGATTTCTCATCATTCTTGAAGCTGATGAGCACTGAAATATCATTTCCATAATTAGTATTGTAACGATATATCTTAGTGATATTTACATCAGCCGGATCAAATAGTGATAGCTGCTTCTGCTGGTTATTATTAATATCCACAGTTTTATTTTCCAGTGTATAAAGATGATATTCAAAAAATTCCTTTTCTGTGATCTGAGGTGCTGCATATCCACCAAGAGCATCTGCCTTGTAAGCCATTTCTCTAGTCATAGTCGGATAATCCGGAGCCAAATGCACATCACCAGCCATGAGCTTAAGTGTTACATCTTTGAATGCTTTTCCGGAATTATTCTTCAGAGAAATCCAAGATGAAAGGTTCAATTTCTCGTCTTTATTATCAAGAATGCCGACATACTGCGCATCCCAGGAAATATTGTTGGTAATGTAGCTCAATTTGCATGGAGTATCGCCGGATTTATTGGAAAATAATTCCCAATTCAATGTAGGTTTTGTGAAGAAATTCTCGGGCATTTTCTCAAGTGCAATATTCTGCAATTCTGCGGTGCTGATCATGTTAATACCATTATCTGCTTTTTGTATAACAATGGTTTTATAATCGAAAGATTTGAGAATACCAGAGAAAAGTTCGCCGCTTTTCACGACAACATCGATGCTCTTATCGAGATATTTTTCAAGGATTTTTTCCGTGTTTGCCAGATCATACTCGAAATTTTGAAGTATGATGACCACTTTATCAGAAGATTTCAGCGGCTCAAGATGAACCGAAGTGGGCTGTATCGCTGCCGGAATATCATCATAGCTATACAGGTTCAATCCCTTCTGCAACACAATTGAAAGTTCACTTCGCACAGTGGCAAAGTTCTGGTTGTACACTGTCATATCTGTTGCTGCAAATACGAGTGTGCTTACCAATAAAAACCCAATTAAGGTTAGGATAATTTTTTTCATTATTCCTCGCTTTCTTGTAAAATTTGTTTTATTTTTGAAACGATCATGTCGATCGCGATAATGTTCATACCGCCTTCGGGCACGATAATATCAGCATATTTTTTTGATGGTTCCACGAATTCCAAATGCATAGGACGTACAGTCTTCATATATTGATTATACACGGATTCAAAGGTGCGGTCGCGTTCTTGAATATCACGTTTGATCCTTCTAAGAATGCGGACATCAGCATCGGTATCAACGAAAATTTTAATATCCAGCAGATCACGTAGTTCTTTGTTTTCAAAAATGAGAATTCCTTCAAGCATGATAACTTTGTGGGGTGAGATGGGAATAGTTTCTTTTTTTCTCAAGTGTGTTGTGAAGTCATACTGAGGTAAATCGATGGGGACATCATTTTTTAGATTTTTCAGGTGCTTCATAAGAAGAACTGTGTCAAAGGCATTGGGGTGGTCAAAGTTGATGTTTTTGCGCTCATCAAAACTAAGTGCTGAATAAGATTTATAATAAGCATCTTGTTTGATAATGAATATATTCGGTTCATTGAGTTCTTCAATGATCCTCTCTGCGAGAGTCGTTTTTCCCGAGCCCGTACCGCCTGCGATTCCTATAATAATATTTTTGTTCATAGTACTTTCAAGTTAGCTTTTTGTTATTTTATTTTGTCAATTTTCAGATTATTTTCTGTCGCCATGTGGGTGCGCTGTTTTATAGACTTCTTTTAATTTTTGCATGGAAGTATGGGTATATATTTCTGTTGATGTCAAGCTGCTATGACCGAGAAGTTCCTGCACAGAACGCAGGTCGGCGCCATGATTGAGCAGGTGGGTCGCAAATGTGTGACGCAGAGTATGAGGACTGTAATTTTTTGACTTCTCTATAACTTTTAGATATTTATTCACAATATATCTGAGTTCGTCAGCAGAAAGAGGGTTTCCATTTTTAGACACAAAAACTTGAGGAACATCGATTACTTTAATAAAAGATCCACGAATTTTCAGATATTTTTGCAAAGCAGCAATTGCATAACTTCCCATTGGAATGATCCTCATTTTAGAGCGTTTGCCAAGCACTTTTATCTGGCTCTGTTTGAAATCCACGTCCTTGATCATCAATCCTGCAAGCTCTCCAATACGAATTCCAGTGCTGTAAAGCAGCTCAAGAATGGCGATATTCCGAATCCCAAGCGTATCTTCTTTGTCAGGAATTTGCAGTACGAAACGCATATCTTTTTCCGTGAGAAAAGTTGCAGCATATTTTTCAAATTTTGGGATTTTTATTTCTATGATAGGATTATGTTTTGTAAGATCATTCTGTATCAAATACGAAAAAAATGCTTTGATAGAGATTACCTTTCTGGCAAGGGTTCTGTTGCCGTCCTTTTGCTCGCTGAGATGCTGAAGGAAATCCCGAAACATGGATTTATTTATCACTTCAACATCAATGTTCTCATCAGGAAAAAACTTCTTAATGAACTCAAAAAATTGCTCAATATCTCCAAGATATGCACGAAGAGTGTGTTTAGAATAATTTTGAGAAACGAGGTATTCTCTATATTTCTGAATTAACTTTTCCATGATATTGGAATTAAATAGGGGATTGGGTCAGGGTAACCGGCTTGTTGAAAGGCAGTTATCCGAAGTTTACAGCTTTCGCACACACCACACGCTTTCTCTTCATTTTGATAGCATGACCATGTGAGATGGAGCGGGGCTTTTAATTCTATTCCTAATTTAACAACTTCGGCTTTTGTCTTATGCAAAATGGGAGTTTCGATTTCAATGTGTGTGTCCGGCTTTGTACCTTCTTTTATGGTTTTATTAAAACTATTGAAAAATTGCTCTCTGCAATCCGGGTAGCCGCTGCTATCCTCTTCCATCGCACCGATAAAAATTTTGGATGCGCCAATTACTTCTGCCCATGCTGTTGCGATGGAGAGCAGGTTTGCATTACGGAAAGGAACGTAAGTTGAAGGGATCGAAGCATCAGTTTTATTTTCAGGAATAGACATATCTCTATCGGTCAAACTCGAACCCCCAATCTTTTGTAGATATCCGATGTCAACATTCAGAATATCTTTGATCTTATAATATTCAGCAATATCTTTGAATGCCTGTTCTTCGCGCGTTACAGTTCTCTGTCCGTAATTCACATGCAGCAGACAAACCTGATAATCCTTTTGCGCAATTGCCATAACTACACAGCTATCCAAACCCCCGCTGAGGAGTACGATTGCTTTTTCTTTTTTCATGATGTACCAAGTGTCCTGATGCTCCCAAGATTGACAAGATATTTATCTACGAAGAGAATTTTAACCACGAATTAACACGAATTAACACGAAATGTCACGAAAAGGATTTGATGTTTTTTATGAAATAAACCTAATGGATGATTATTTTTAATGAACAGGGAAATTCCTACAAGCAAGACTTGATTCGCAGTGAACGCCCCGGTGAAACAAAAAAGGTTTCACAGGTCAAGAAGAGAGCGTGAATCGAGAATTGCGTAATTAAATCATCCTCGCTTCATGCTTCGCATTTAACGTCCTAAAGCTTTGGGAATGAGGGGCGGGTGTGTGAAAAAAATTGACAGGTAAACAGCATTACATTTTTTCGCAATGTGGTTTTTGATGTGAAATTTATAAACTCTTAGAAATGGAGAAATGTTATGAAAAAAAGTATCAAGTTCACTCTTTGGCTTGCCGGAATTTCCGGCTTGTTATATTGGTGCTATTGGATTTATAAGGTAGCGAAGGCAGAAAAAGAACTTACAAAAACGGCTCCAAAATATATCGAAAATATTTTCGGTGAAAAACCTGCTTATTTCTGGAATATTGTTGTAACTTTCCCGCAGGTTATCAAAATATCACTCACCCTAAAAAAATGTTCTAAAATATTTTTGGAAAAGGAATCTGAAGTTGAATCGGTAATCTGTGATTACATCCAAAAACATTATCCCTTACTTCGAAAAGCAAAAGTAGAAATCCAATTTGAAGAAATGGAATCTGAATAATTCACCTTCATAAAAAAGATTATTTGAGAATTGCGTAATTAAATCATCCTCGCTTCATCCCGATGCATCGGGACGAAGCAAGTCTGATTCTTATAATTTTGACATTTCATTTGACATTAAAAATTAGGATTTAGAAATTCTAAAATAGTTGCCACACCCGTTCAGGTCATTACCTTATTACTATAATATGAAATCAAAAGAACTCTTCACTAAAAAACTCTGGCTTGCTCCCCTTGCGGGCTATACAGATTATGTATATCGGAAGATTTGCAAGCAGTTTGGTGTAGATGTTTTGCTCTCCGAAATGATCAGCGCTGATGCACTTATACATAGAAATAAAAAAACCGATCTGCTGGCAGAATTTGATGATTCAGACAGACCGATCGGGTTGCAGGTTTTCAGTAATACCGCCGATAAGATCGTAAAAGGAATTCAAATTCTTCAAAAATTCAAGCCCGATTTCTTTGATATAAATATGGGTTGTCCTATCAAGAAAGTGGTAAAAAACTGTGCTGGCGCAGCACTTCTGAAAAACCCTTTAGAAATAGCTGCTATCGTTCGTCAAACAAGGGAATTACTAAAAGATGATCTCTTCACAGTAAAGATCAGGATCGGATGGGATTCAGATGAACATTTTGAGAAAATTATCAAAATTATTGAAAGTGAGGGTGCATCAGCAATCATCATCCATCCCCGCACGCGCAGCCAGTTATTTTCAGGAAAAAGCGAGTGGAACTATATTAAGAAAGCAAAAGAAATTGTAAAAATTCCCATAATCGGGAATGGCGATATCCTTACTTGTGAAGATGGCGTGAGGATGTTCCGGGAAACCGGCTGTGATTCCATTATGATCGGAAGAGGTGCGCTTGGGAATCCCTGGCTGTTCTCGCAGATCAAAGATAAAATGAAAAATAAAGAAAGTTTGCAGGTCACAACGAGAGAGCGAATTAAAGTGATGAAAGAACACCTGCTTGCAAGTTTGGATTTTTATGGAGAAACAACTGCGATCAAATTATTCAGAAAGTTCGTTCCATTCTACACAAAAGGTTTGTACGGCTCATCGCATCTGCGCGATAAGATAAATCATCTCATAACAAAAAACGAGATTATTGACGTGATTAATTCATTTGAACAGAGTGTAATCAATGGATAATCGTGTTAAGGCAAAGCTCCTCGAAGCAGAGCATCACATCAGTAAAAACTGGCTTCTTGCAGAAGAGATCCTGCAAGGGATTATTGCTGAATATCCGGTCACATTCAAGGCGTATGAGATGCTATATCTCATCTATATGAAGTATGCACTTTTTAAAAAAGCTGAGAAGATCATTGCAAAAGCTCTCAATGTTTTTCCAGACAGCAACCAGCTATATTTTCTTATGGGAAATGTGTATCTTACTCAAAAAGGGAAAGCCCACAAGGCGTTGGAATGGTACTCAAAGATCCGTGTTGAAACTCCTGAAATGCTTTTTAATAAATCCGTTGCCCTTGTATATTTAAACCGAAGAAAAGAAGCTACCATCTTTTTTAAAGAGATCATGCCATACTTCAATAATCTTGTTTCGACCTATACCTTTCTTGCAGAGCAATACATCGCGCTCAATGAATGGGATAATGCGATCTCTGTATTGAAAAGTGCAGAGAAGAAATTCCCAACAAGCAAAGAAGTGGCTCTCCTGATCGGCAAATGCTACGATAATAAAAAGAACTGGATACAGGCATTTGTTTATTTCGATAAGGCGGCTCGATTGGGTTGTGACAGTGCGGAATTTTTCAACGCTTTTGCAAATTGCTGCTACAATATGGGGGACATAGAAAAAGCAGTTGAAAACTATAAAGCAAGTATTCAAAAAAATATATTTTACATCAAATCCTATATCGATCTGAGCAAGATATACATTGCGGAGAGGGATTTTAACAACGCCAAGAAATATCTCAGCATCGCACATAAGATCGATCCGCTAAATATTTATATTACACTTGCGTCAGAAAGATTAAGAAGAATTTTTAATAAGGATGAGAGAAAATAATGAACAAAAAGATATGGATTTTTATTTTTGCACTTTTGCTTTCCGCTTTTATATGGTTTGAGATCAATATCATGAAAATTCAGAAGGTCGATATACAGATACCGATAACCATTTCAAGCGCCCCTTCTGCACTTGTGCCCATCACTATCGAGCCGGAAACGATCGATATTACCTTAGAAGGTAAAGGACAGGATATCATGGGGTACAATCTGAAGAAATTCGTTTATCATATTGATCTTAAGGACGTGCATTACGGAAGGAATTACCTGCCAATTGCTTATGAAAATCTTGATGGGCTTGAGGAATTCAACCTCAATGTTGTGTACAAACCCCCGATGAAAGACGTGCTCATAGTCATGGATAACATGAATACAATGATCGTGCCGGTGGAACTTGCCTTTGCAGACGATGAGAGCAAGCAATATTTTGAAGAAAATGAACTTGATGTCAAACCCGAAGAGATTCAGATAACCGGTCCTCAATCCATGATCACTCAGATAGAAGAAATCATTACAATACCATATAACAAGGACATCCATATTGACGATCCGCACTTGAGTGTTATCCAGCCACAAGACCCGATGGTATCATATGATACTTATACACTTGATATTACGAAGATGGAGCCGAAGATCATTCAAAAAACCATCTCGCTTATTCCAATCGATACACCTGATGGAATTGAGATTTTCCCATCCTCTGTGAGTATAAAAGTATCAGGCGAGCAGGAAATTGTAAGTATTCTGGAAGAGAAGGATATTTTTACAAAAGTAGAATTTCCCGATTCCTTCAAAGTTGATGATGAAATATCTATTTCAGTGGAAGTACCTGCCGGAGTCGATCTTCTTGGTCAAACTCCTACAAAAGTACGAATAAAATCAATTCCAAAATAATTCATGAAGAAACCTCTCATTCTTGCGATAGAAACCTCCTGTGACGATACCTCCGCAGCACTTATAGATGGAAATTGTGATGTGCTCTCCAATGTAATCTCTTCTCAGGAAGAGGTTCATCTGAAGTATGGAGGAATTGTGCCGGAGCTTGCATCCCGTGAGCATATTCGTACACTGATCCCAATCATGGAAATGGCTCTTGAAAAAGCAGAAATGGGCTTGAAGAATATCGATGCAATCGCAGTTTCTGCAAATCCGGGATTGATCGGTTCTTTGCTTGTCGGCGTGTCTTTTGCAAAGGGATTGGCATTCAGTTTGAAGAAACCACTAATAGCTGTTAATCATATTTTCGGTCATGTTTTTGCAAATTTTTTAGAGCATAAAAATATAGAATTTCCTTTTTTATCTCTCATTGTTTCCGGCGGGCACACCGAACTTGTAATTTTTTCTTCGCCTGTGGAATATACTATTCTTGGGAAAACAGTTGATGACGCTGCAGGTGAGGCATTTGATAAGATCGGCAAGCTGCTTGGTCTGCCTTACCCGGGCGGACCTCATATTGATTCCCTTGCTGTAGATGGAAACAAGCTTGCTATTGAATTTCCACTACCCATGCTTAAGCATGATAATTTTGATTTCAGTTTCAGCGGATTGAAAACCTCAGGCATGCTCTATCTCAAAGAAAAGGGCAAACTCGACGAAGCTGCAACTCATGATTTTGCTGCAAGCTTCCAGCATGCGATCGTAGAAGTGCTATTCCGGAAAACGATCAAAGCACTGAAAGAACACTCCTTGAAAACACTCTTGCTTGCCGGTGGCGTTGCTGCAAATACCGAACTGAGAAGAACTTTTACTGAGTATTGCATAAAACATAACATCAAGCTTTTTTACCCCTCAGAAAAGTACTGCACAGATAATGCTGCGATGATCGGCGCAGCAGCTCAATTCAAATATAAAAATAAAAAATTCGCATCACTCGAGCTGAATGCCTCGTCAGTTAAGGGCATGAAACTGCTATGATATTTTTCTATATTCTATATGCGTTGGCTGGGCTGTACTGTTTGTTTCTCTTATTTCTCATTATAGGGACCTTTAGAATTAATCGAACCATTTCTTCAGAGAGAAAAAATCATTTTATTTCAGTCGTTGTCGCTGCACGGAATGAGGATAAGCATTTGTCTGCATTACTGAACGATCTGCTTCAGCAAGAATATCCTCAAGACAAATCTGAAATCATAATTGTGAATGATCGCTCGACAGATAAAACCGATTACATTCTTAATAATTTTTCCCAAAAATATCCTCAGATAAAATACATCAACATTACTGACGAATTACCTGAACTGATAGGAAAGAAGCGTGCTCTTACAGAAGGGATAAATCATGCACAAGGCGAGGTGCTTCTGTTCACAGATGCAGATTGCAGACCCGGAAAATTATGGCTGAGTGCTATGAATGAGGTGTTTTCACGTGGATTTGATGTAGTTGTCGGCTACTCTCCCCTCAAATGTAAGAACAAAAGTTTTGGTAGAAGGATTATTTCCATTCTTAAGAGACTCGAACGGCTTGCGATGTTCACGTTTTCTGCAGGCAGTATTGGTTGGAATTGGGGAATTACTGCAACAGGCAGGAATTTTGCCTACAAAAAGAAGGTGTTCGAGTCTATCAATGGATTTGATGGAATTGGACATATCCCATCCGGCGATGACGACCTCTTTCTTCAAAAGATCAGTAAAAGTCATTCCTTTAAAATAGGTTTTGCAACTCATCTCGAAAGTTATGTCCCTTCGATCGAAGAAAAATCTCATTCACAGACATTTCAGCAGGAAAAGCGGCGCGGCTCCAAGTGGCGATATTATCCTGCACTCATAAAATGCGTTTCCCTCGTGGCTTTCATCTTTCTCTTATTGATATTGATAACTTTCATTTTTGCATTAACCGGAGTTGTGACATGGAATTTTTTTCTTATAGTATTTCTCGCAAAAAGCTTTTTCGATCTTCTCATATTGCTTCGAGGAGCGATGATATTCAGGGAATATATTTCACTGCTTGTCTTTCCATTTGTGGAAGTGCTGTATGCGCCCTATTTTGTAATTTTCGGATTGCTGGGCACGTTTGGTAAATATAAATGGAAAATGTAAAATGAAAAATGAAAAATGTTAATTTGAAAATTATTCGATCGGACAGTTCTTTTTATTGACATCGGATGAAGTAAATTATTTATAGAGCCATTGACTGAAGGATAAAAAATATCTATATATGAAATACGCACAATATTGCGTGAATCCTACCGAATTTGGAGATACTTGTCCGTCCCTAAGGCTGATCCATGAACTTGTTCGGGGATATATTCGTTAGTCGAGAGTAGCAAATACTTAAATCAGGAGTAGAAATGAAGATAAAATCAATAACAACTCATAATTTTAGGTCAATAAAAGAGGCAAAATTTAATCCTTACGACTATACTGTGCTTGTTGGAGCTAATAATGCTGGAAAATCAAATGTTTTAACAGCGCTAAGGATTTTCTATGAAGATGGAATTAAATTTAGTGACAATTCTGATTTTCCAAAGTTTCAAACAGAAGATAATGAAAGTTGGATTGAAATAGAATATTTACTAAGTGACGAAGAATTTAGCAATCTGAAAGATGAATATAAGAATCCAAGTAATATCCTAAAAGTAAGGAAATATCTTAAATCAGAAGACAAAACCAGAGTGAAAGCCAACCAGAGCAATATATATGGTTATGAGAATGACATTCTTTCAGAAAACCTATTTTATGGCGCAAAGAACATTTCGCAAGCTAAATTGGGATTTGTTATTTACATTCCTGAAGTAACGAAAACTGATGAAACTTTAAAATTATCAGGGCCATCGCCTTTAAGAAATATAATATCCTTTGTTATGCAGAAAGTTGTTAAGACCAGTGAATCTTTTGGAGGTTTAAATAAAGCTTTTGAGGAATTTAACAGTAAATTTAAGGAAGAAGCATCCAAAGATGGTTTTTCATTAAGCAAATTAAGAAAAGAAATAAACGATAGTTTAAAAGAGTGGGAAGTAGAATTTAACCTAAATATAAACCCTGTAAAACCTGAAGACATAATAAAAAACTTGATTTCACACTATGCAATAGATAAGAACTTAGATAAAGAAATAGATGTCAAATACCTCGGGCAAGGACTCCAAAGACACTTGATTTACACTCTTCTAAAACTTTCCTCACAATATACTGAAAAGAAGACATACGAAAAGAAAGAATTTTCGCCAGAGCTTACTCTGATATTATTTGAAGAACCTGAGGCCTTTTTACATCCGGGTAAACAAGAATTTCTTAACATCAGTTTAAAGTCATTATCTTCTGAAGAAGACCAACAGATTATTATATCTACTCATTCACCAATTTTTGTAAGTAAAAATATTGAGGATATTACTGCTTTAATAAAATTAAAAAGGGATAATGGTATCACGCAGGTGTTTCAAGTGTCAGAGAGCACACGAAAGATAATTATTGAGCAAAATAATGAACTAGCACAATTGCTTCAAAGTAAATTGAATGATTCATCAGTAAGTAAATTAATAAAAGACAGAATTAAAGAAATACTAGGTGATACAGATGATGACACAAGAATGGAAGAAGAAGCAATTCGTTATCTTTTATGGCTAAACTCAGAGCGTTGCTCCTCATTCTTTGCAGATATTGTGCTTATATGTGAAGGTGCTACAGAAAAAACATTTATTGATTATCTCATAAAAAATGAATGGAGTGATCTAAGAGAGAAGAGAATTTATATTTTAGATGCAATGGGAAAGTTTAACATTCACAGATATATGAATCTGTTTAAGGAATTAGGAATTTATCACTCAGTTTTAGCAGACAAAGACGAGAACAAAATTGTTCACGAATTTATTAACCAATTTATTGAAGAGCAGAAAAATGAACTTACTAAATCAATTGATTTCTTTGAAAAGGATATTGAAACTTTTCTTGGAATTAACACTCCATCTCGAAGAGACAAAAAACCACTTAATGTTATGTGGCATTATTTTAAAAGCAAAATTCTCGAAGATAAGATAAATTCATTAAAGGATAAAGTGAAGAATTTGATATGAAAATAATAAAGCCATTTTAGGAATATTATGGTACATTTAGAAAAGGAGTAGAATATGCAAAAAGAGACAAAGATTATATGCCCAAAATGTGGGAATGAGATTGATGTAAATGAAATTTTATATCATCAATTAGAAGATGATTTTAAAAAGAAATATACTGCACAATTAGCTGATGTAAAGCAAGAATATGAAACGAGGTTTACTAATTTACAAGAAGAAAAAAAACAATTGGAAAAAGTAAAAAAAGAAATCAATGAAAAAATTGAATTTGGTGTTAAGGAAAAACTAAAAACTGAAAAGATAATTCTTGAAAAGAAAATTAAAGAAAGAGTCCAAGAAGAAACTAAAGATGAATTTGATGAAAGAATCAAATTACTCGAGGAAGAAAATACAAAAAGAAAAGAAGAAAACACTACATTAAAAAAGAAAGAACTCTATCTTCTTAAAAGAGAACAAGAGATAAAAGAAGAAAAAGAAAATATGCAATTAGAAATAGAAAAACAAATATTTGAAAAACGAGAAGAGATTGCAGAAGAAATCCGAAAAAAAGAAGAAGAAAAAAATGAGTTGAAATTTAGAGTTCTCCAAAAGAAACTTGATGACCAAATTAAACTTAGTGAAGAAATGAAAAGAAAAGCTGAACAAGGCTCAATGCAAATGCAAGGAGAGATTCAAGAATTAGCACTTGAAGATATGCTAAACGCACATTTCCCATTTGATATTATTGAGGAAGTTCCTAAAGGTGTTAGAGGTGCTGATGTTATTCAAACAGTAATTAATTCATTACAACAAGTTTGCGGAAAAATAATTTATGAAAGCAAACGTACAAAATCTTTTTCTTACGAATGGATTGATAAACTAAAAGAAGATCAACTTAATCAACAAGCTGACCTTTCAATAATAATAACCGAAACAATGCCAAAAGATTTAGAAAGGTTTGGTAGAAAGAATGGTGTTTGGATTTGTTCATTTCAAGAAGCAAAAGGAGTTGCATTTGTTTTAAGAGAAATGATATTAAAAACGCATTCTGTTAAATCAGCAGAAGAGAATAAAGGTGATAAAAAAGAACTGCTATATAAATATCTCATTAGCGAAGAATTCAGGCAAAGAGTAGAAGAAATTGTTGAAGGATTCTCTGGACTCAAAATTGATTTAGATAAAGAAAAAAGAGCAATGCAAAAAATTTGGAAAACAAGGGAAAAGCAAATTGAAAAAGTAATTTCAAATACTATAGATTTTTACGGTTCAATCAAAGGAATTGCAGGTACTTCAATTCAAACAGTTAAAGCTTTGGAGTTGCCAGAACCAGAGGAAGTTTTTGGATTTGATGAGTAAAATGTGCTATAACTCAGCGTCTGTGTTTATAGTCACATTGATAAAAATATGTTTAAATGTTAAGTTTTGTTCTGTTTCGTGCGAACTGAATCGTTCTCTGAACGATTCCCGCAGCACGCGATACAGTTATATGAAATTGTGAAAACCTAAAAAAGGAATGTGTAGATGAAGAAAGCAGGATTTCAGTTTTTATTAATAACCGGATTATTTTTGTTAATTGGACAGGTATTTGCTGATGAAGCATCACAAGCTGCAATTGAGCAAACACGCTCCTCAAATGGATCTTATTCTACTCCTATGAATTCCAACAGGAAAACTACAATTACGAGTTCAGATGGGAAAATCATCGCTGAAGAAATATACTCACCAAATAAGAAATTTTATGCAGTCGCGGACATCAATAAGAGAATTACTACTATATATGAGGTGATCCTGCAAGGGAATATCGGCAGAAGGAAAAATTTCTGGGCTATGGATGGTTGTTTTGAAATGCTGGGACTTTCAAATGATGGAAAACATCTTGTTGTGGGCTACCATGGAACAAGTATTCTTCCCATAGATTACAAAAAAGATCAAGTGATGTTATCTTTCTTTAAGTGTGGTGAACTGATAAATAAGGTAGGGCTCGATCAGTTAATAACCGATTTCTCAAAACTCCAAAGAACCGATTCCGGGTACTATTGGGTTGAATATTTAGGACTCAATGCGGCTGGCTACTATGTTGTTGAAACCGTTGAAAGTGAAAAGATTTTATTTGATGTGATGACCGGCAAACCGGTAAAGTTTAAGTCAGAGGAGTCAGGTAACTTACCTAATTGGGTAACTTATCAAGATATCATGAGGTGTTATGAGTTTCAGTATCCTGATAATTATTTACTGAAAGAAAATTATGATCTTTTATTAAAAAGAAAAAATACAGGATGGATAATCAGAATTTCAATTGAAGAGATAGCAGATTATCCGGGAGATTTGTATGATACCGCCAAGATATCCTTTGAAGAGTTTGCCATTCACAGAGCCAAATTAATGTGTTGTGCCGATGGCTGCAATAGTTCTCAATATGCTACCGATGTTGAAGAAAAAAAACTATTCGTGAATCCAAATAACCTCGATGTGGTAGAATTTTATTTAACCATAATAAACGAGACTTATTTTGAAGATAGTGAAGAGTCAAAAATAGAAAAAAGTATTAAGGGTCCAATTTATGCAGTTTCCATCTCCCAGCTGGATGAATCATATCGGGTTTTACTCTTTGAACTTATTGATAATAGAGAAAAAAATTTACAGGAAAAAGAAATGTTGAAAAAAATGATCAACACTGTGAAAATTTTGAAATGAAGGCATTATGATAATATCGTCTAACACTAAGCAAAGCCAATGAAAACAAGGTTTTGATTAAGACCGACAAGGAAACATTTATGATAAAATTAACAGAACAACAAATAAATGAGATTGCTTCGGAACTTGACGCTGGAATGAGATGTTTTTATAATAAACAGACTGGAGAAGTAAAAACAATTCCTGACTTTGATAGTTGGTTTGGTGCCGACCAGGAACCTTGGGAAGAAGACCTCACAGAATTGGATGAAAACCGGATTAATTATATTGAATTCGAGGATATATCATCCAGAGAATCTTTTAAAATCATGGCGAATTTTACTGAAAGCGTTGAGGATGTACAATTACGTGATAGATTGATAGATTCATTGAATAGATCAAAACCATTCAGAAACTTTAAGCGGATTATTGATAATTCCGGAGATTATAGGGAAAAATGGTTTGAGTTTAAAGAAGCAAAATATATTGAATGGGTTAAAGGGCAAATAAAGCAATTAAATCGATTTGAGAATAATGGATAATTGAGAAACCGTTTTAAAGGTTAATTATTGGAGTATTTGTATAAGCCGGCTACTAAAGCTACTGGTTAAAATAATTGAATAGTTCATGAGATTGATAGCTTGAAAAATTTATAGGATTCACCAGTTCGCAATTCGTCAATTCACTAATTTGCCAGTTTGCTAATTCACAAATATCTAACTCCTTATTTTATTGACAACGAATGAAGTAAATTATTTTTATAAGATATTGATTTAAGGAAAAAATGGCTAATAATAAAAAATTTTACAACGTACCTTCGCTCTTGCAAAATTTGTTTAAGAGTGAAGTAGAATTGCTACCATCAGTTACTGAATTATTCGAATTAGAATTAGCATATCTTGAATATTATAGCATAAATGAAAATAATTTCTTAAATCGAACTGCTTACTTTAAATCACTAAAAAATCAATATTCAAAGCATTATCTAATGTATAATAGTTTTTCAGATGCGTTAACTGAAGACAGATCGGCAGCAACAAAGAACTATTTTGAAAATGGTAAATTTTCTACCGGATATTCAACCCACGGTTTATTTCCTTATCGAGGTAAATTCCATCCTCAATTAATAAAAGCATTAATTAACATTATTGGCATTAAAGAAGGTGAAACGATTTTAGACCCGATGTGCGGAAGTGGAACGACAAATATCGAAGCATCTTTATTGGGAATTAATTCAATTGCTATTGATCTAAGTCCATTTTGTCAATTCATGACAAAAGTAAAGTACAATAGCTTGAAAATTGATACTGAGTTACTAAAAGAAATACTAAATAAGGTCGATAAATTTTTCGTTTTTTTTTCATCAGGTAATATTTCAGAGAAGTTAAAAAAAATAGATGATCTGGAAAAATTAAAAATCTATGAATTAACTTTGCTCGCATATTTAGATGCTCTTGGTTATTCAAAAAGAGTCGTTAAATCCACTCATCGACAATTATTCGATAAAGTTTTGAAACGGTATATTGAAACAGTTAATAATTTTAAAAAGATTAGTTCCAAATATATTGATCATTTTGGAATTGTTGATGTGTTAACAAATACATCTGCAAAAAAAATTCCTTTAGAGAATAAATCTGTTGACGGAGTTATCACTTCTCCACCATATTCCTTTGCGATAGATTATGTAAAAAATGATGAATCTCAACTAAAGTATTTAGGGTATGATATTGAAGAATTAAAAAAAGGAATGGTTGGTCTTGTTGGAAAGAATAAGGATGAAAAGCTTGAAAACTATTTCAAAGATATGGATGTTGTATGCTCAGAAGTTTCCCGGGTTCTGAAACCCAATAAATATTTTGTAATTATCATTGGTTCAAATACAAATCAAACAGGTGGGATCAGGTTGGAACAGAAAATAATTGAGTCATGTACAAAATATAAATTGAATCTCGTTAAAAGTATTTTAAAGCCAATCAAGGGTATGAGAAACACTATGAAAGAAGAATATATTTTATTTTTTGAGAAGGGGACAAAGTGAAAACACTCGGTGAAAAATATGCCAATGTAATTAATAATAATACCTTCTATTATTTCGATGATGAATTTGAAGAAATTTATGAAAAACACATCTATAGTGTAAAAGAAGCAATTCTTTATCTGAAAAATGAAGTTACAAACAATGGTTGCAAAAAAGAAGTTTTTACTAATTTCCTTTTAACAAAAAAAGAAATAGGTTTAAAAGCTCTTTTAGCAATAACCGGCTTTTCTAATGAAAGTTTGAAAAGATTAATAACCGTTATTCGCATTGTAAATGATGACGAAGTTAATAATCTGGTTTTCAGAAAAAACTGGGATGATGTTTCAAATGAAAATGAAATTTCAGAATGGAGTTCAGGAAAAATTGAAAAACTAATAATTTCAAATGAATCTTTCAGGAAAGGAGTAATAAATATTTTCTTTGAAGGTTCTACTCACGGTTTTTTTCAACAAACATTGCCTGCTTTTGAACTACAGAAATTAAGTCTGGGGAAATTACAATTCAATATTGATGCATTAATTGATACTTTAGCAAGATACAAAGAAAAAGGTTCGAGAGCTGCAAAAGGAAAAAACAATCCCGAAATTTTAATTGAAAAACTTCTCAACTCATTAAATGTTTCTTTTGAAAAAGGTGATTTACGTGAACTTATAGAATATGAATCAGACACTAAAAGAACAATGGACTTTATAATTCCAAACAAAAAGAATCCATTAATTATCATTGAAAGTTCATTTTTAACAACAACTTCTTCAGGTCAGGGAGACAAATCAAAAACAGAGATTTCGATCGACACACTTCTGAAAAAACATTATCCAAAAGCCAAGTTTATTGGTTTCGTAGATGGAATCGGTTGGTATGTTCGCAAAAAAGATTTAAAGAGAATGGTAGGTGCTTATGAGGATGTATTTACTTTTAATCATGATGAATTGCAACGATTCAAAGAATTAGTGAAGGAAGTTTTAAAAAAATGATTGAGAATTATATTAACAAAATATTACAAGGTGATTGTTTAGAATTATTCAAAAACATCCCTGATAACTCAATCGATATGACTTTCGCAGATCCTCCATTCAATCTCAAAAAGAAATATAACAGTT
>JACNJG010000208.1 GCA_014382685.1 Candidatus Cloacimonadota bacterium | reverse complement strand
TGATAGTGCCATATGGCAGTCAAGTATTTTTTTCTATTTCTTTAATAATCTCAAAATATTGATTAACAACGCATTTTGAGATACCTGTAACGATATGGACATAATCAACATTACTGTTATGATCATAAGCACATCTTACCCGATTAAAATCAGTGAGATAGCGATCAACAGCTTTTTGAGTGTGTCTTGTTTCTTTTGATACAATAACAGGGTCTTTCTTTTCAATATAAACTTTTCTAATGATCTGACCTTTATGAGTTATGCATGAACCCATATCATGCAAAACCCCAGTGTGCGGTAGAATCACATTATGCTCTTCTTCATATGCTTTTCTATAAGCAGAAATACTGCCTCCTGTTCTTAATGTTAATAGAGCTATATCACGCATGGAAAGAATTCCTCCCTGTTCATATGCTTCATTGATCATGCGTGCAACTACTTTCTTGTTCAGTTCTGTTCTTGATCCTCCATTAGCCAGGTATTCAATATCTTCCTCATTAACGATTGTTAAGATAACTGCTTTATATCTTCGTCTCGGTGAGTCCCCTCTTGTTGATTTATCTAATGCATTCCATAGGATCTGTCCAGGTTTCAAACTGTTTGAATCAACATTTAAATCATTTACTATTTTCATTATTTCAGCAGCTAACTTCTCACGCAGAACAGGTCCGAACATTCTAGGAAGCTCCCTGTTAAAGAAATTAACCAAAGCACGCCCCAGAAAACGTTCTTTAGCAGAGTTATAACGTTTTTGAGAATCTGGTTTTTGATTCATTGAGTCCCTCCGTTCTTTTCGCTGATATTTTCCTTTTTTTTAACAATATCGGTTAATTCTTTCTTTCTGTGGGATACAATGTCGAACCGTTTATAAATTTCTACATATTCTTTTACCAGTGCCTTAGAGATTTTCACAAGAAAAGAAATGGTATTTAGCTCCCGACCTTCTTCTATCAGCATAATTACTCGTTTGAACTTATCGACATAATTCTGAACGGAAGAGATGCTATGATGAGTACTTTGGGCGATATCGGAATATTCCTTTCCAGCTAACCATTCTTTGATGATAAGTGAACGGTGGCTGATAGCACGCCCCATATCTTTTACGATCGATCTTAGCGGAAGGACAATCCCTTTCTCTTTCAACTCTTTTATATCGCGAGAAATCGTTCTCATACCACAGTTAAAAAGACGGTAGGCTATATCCTCAACAGTGAGCAGTCCACCTTGCTGAAAAGTCTCCTCTGCAATTCTCTGTAACCTATGCTGCCGAAGACTGACAACTCCTTCCTTCTCACGTATTAACAGATCATTTTCATCATCATTCATAGTAAGAATAACAGTAACCATTTTGCAGTCAGAAAGAGCTGCATCAGGTCTTGATTCTACGGCAACAACTTCAAAGAAAAGCTGTCCCTGTTTGAGATATGGACAACTCTCAAAGTAAGTATTATAGACCTTATAGACTGTATCGAGAACAGCAGAAGCTTCAAACGGAGAACAGTTCAGCCCATCGATCACCTCATTAATGAATCGCTGATTCAAATTTTTCTGCTTCAGACGATTCCATTTTCCAAGAGAAGAATTATTAATCATTGATACCTCCAATAATTTGTGCCTTCAATTTCCTGAGAACTCCAGTCGCTCTACGAGCTCCTTTCATTCTCAGGAAACTCTTCTCATTACTATTCATCTTTGTCAACTCTCGTTGCCATATGGCACAATTATAGGCGGAGAAGAGTCTCCCTGTTCGTTAATCTAAACGTTTTTGCGAGATTCTTCCCGTCTCCGTTTAACTACGCCGTGGCAGGCAGAGAAAATCTCCTCTTGAGAGGAGTATCCGCCAGCTGTCGGAGGAGGTGTGTTTCATTGGATATTCAGAATTTTTTTTGCTGAAATTTGTAAGGAATTGATAATTCAGTGACTATTGAGAAATCAATTAATCAAGGTTCGGAGACCAACGATCCAAACCAATTTATAATAAAAATATTGCCAATATCTTCAACGAAACCAAGTTTTGTGAAAAATTTATTCAAGAAGGATACATGGATAAACAATTCTTCACTTCGAATAGAAAACAACTATTTGAACTTTTGCCAGATAAGAGCAATGCTGTGTTCTCGGCAACTGTTTCAGATGCAGGTAGTCTGCCCGTTGATTTCGAGCAAAATGCGAACTTTTTTTATCTAACAGGATTGAAAATTGCTAATGCCCAAATTTTGCTTCATAAAAACGGGAAGACGAATCTCAGTATTCTTTTCATTGAAAGAAATATTCCGGAAATGGAAGTCTGGATCGGGAAAAAACTATCGAAAGAGGATGCAAAGAAAATTTCAGGAATCGACCAAATATTTTTCATCGATGAATTTCCAAGAATTCTTCAAATGTATGCGCTTTCCATAGAAGTCTGCTTTTATGATCATGTAGCGAATAAAATCGGTGCAAATTTAACAGATTCATTATTCCAGCTTAAAGAGATCACAGCCCATTATCCGGCTCTTAAGATTATGCATCCCGGACACTTTATGACTATCCTCCGCTCAGTAAAAAAAGCTGATGAGATCGAAAATATAAAAAAAGCGATCAGTATCACAAATGATGCAATACACAATCTCATTACTCACACAGAGCCCGGTATGATGGAATATGAGCTTGAGGCACATTTCCGTTATGAATGTATTCGAAATAATGCAAAGCAGCTTGCCTTCTCCCCCATAATTGCAAGCGGCAAAAATGCAACAATTCTACATTATGAAAAGAATACTGGCAAAGTTGGTTCAGATGATCTTGTACTTGCTGATGTGGGAGCCAAGTGGAATGAATATTGTGCTGATATCACACGAACCTATCCTGCAAATGGAACATTTACAAAACGCCAAAAGGAAGTATATCAAGCTGTCCTCGAAGTGAATAAAGCTATCATCAAAAAAGTGAAACCAGGTATTACATTACGTGATTTGCAGGAAGAGACAGTAAAATTGATAAAGAAGGCACTTAAAGAATTAAACCTTATCAAAAAAGACGAAGAGTATAAAAAATATTATATGCACTCGGTAAGTCATCAATTAGGGCTACAAGCCCATGATCTTGTTGATCATGCCAAAAAACTTGAAGCAGGATATGTTATCACGGTTGAACCCGGTATTTACATTCCTGAAGAGAAGATTGGTGTCCGTATAGAAGATGATATTCTTGTGACAAAAGACGGACATGAGAATCTTTCAAAAGATATACCAAAAGAGATCACTGACATCGAAAATATCATGAAAAAATAAGGAATATTTATGAAAGAAATAGCAATTTATCCAGGTACATTTGACCCGATCACAAACGGACATATAGACATCATCGAACGTGCTGCAGGAATATTTAACAAAGTTATTATTGGAGTTGCAGAGGAAACCTATAAAGAATGTTTGTTTACTCTGGAAGAGCGAGTCGAGCTTACAAGGGAAGGAACAAAACATATCCCAAACGTGGAAGTCGAATCCTTTTCAGGGCTCGCAGTTAATTATGTAATGAATAGAGACAGTTCCGTAATGATTCGTGGACTTCGTGCGGTATCGGATTTTGAATATGAATTGCAGATCGCTCTTGCAAATAGAACACTTTCCAAAGAAGTTGAAACTGTATTTTTGATCCCTCAAATCAAGTATCTCTATCTCAGTTCAAGTTTGGTAAAACAGATACTCAGTGCGGGCGGATCGATCAATGGATATGTGCCGGAATCCATACGCGAAAAAATGGCAGAAAAATTCAAAGAAAAAGAATAATATGAGTTATAAAAAAACAATTCTAAACAATGGAATTACTGTCCTGTCCGAACATATAGAACATGTGCGCTCTATCTCCATTGGTGCATGGATCAATGCCGGCTCCAGAGATGAGACAGTTCATAATCGTGGTATCGCTCATTTTCTTGAGCATATGCTATTTAAAGGCACTGAGTCCCGTTCAAAGATCGAGATCGCCAATTTTCTGGAATCTCTCGGCGGATCGGTTAATGCCTTTACAAGTAAAGAATATACTTGCATTTATGCACGATGCTTAGAAGAGAACCTTGAACAGAGTGTTGACCTAATCTCTGATCTGCTTCTTCACTCCACATTTCCCGATGAAGAACTACAAAAAGAAAAAGAAGTGGTCATCGATGAAATAAATGACATTCAAGATACTCCGGGTGATTTGATTTTCGACCTTTTCTATGAAAATTCATTCCCGGATAATTCGCTTGGATACCCGATCGTGGGCTATAAAGAGGAAGTTCTTTGTTTTGAAAAAAATACATGCACGGCTTTTATGTCCGAGAATTATAAGCCGGATCGTTTTATTATCTCCGCATCCGGTTATATCGACCATCAAAAGCTGGTTCGTTTCGTGGAGAAATATTTCAATTATGACAGATCTACCATAACGCCTTCAGACCGAGCGTTGAGTTCACCTACATCGATAAAAAAATATAAGCATGTGTACACAAAAAATGCAAATCATCAATGCCATATGTGTATTGGAACTCGCACCTTTTCCTATACTGATGAAGACCGATATATTCTTCTTACGCTTAATGCAATTCTTTCCGGAGGGATGAGCTCCCGGCTTTTTCAGAATATACGAGAGAAACACGGAATTTCCTATGATATCGGGTCATTTGCAGACTTTTTTCACGATACCGGCTGTATAGGTATTTATGCTGCCACAAACCCAAAAAACAGCAAGAAAAGTATTGAATTGATCCGCAAAGAGATCCGGTCTATCATGGAGAATCCTGTCGAGGAAATAGAGCTTGAACGCATAAAAGCATTACTCAAATCAAGTATATTGATCGGTCTGGAGAGTACTTCTGCACGTATGAATCGGCTTGCAAAGCAGTATATTTACATGAAAGAGATATATCCAATAGACAGACTGATCTCACAAATAGAAGATATCAAACCCAAAGACATACAACGTGTAGCCCAAAGAATATTTGATAAAGAAAATTTTGTTACAACGATTCTGAAGGCATCAGAGAATGAATGAGACATAGATATTGCTGAATTTGCATGAGCACTTCTCCATATAATGAGTATTTATCCCCCTTTACTTGGGATTTATTCTCGTATTATTGTTGTGTAATCGGGATTGTTTGATGTGAGCAAGTTTGAGTTTGTTTGATACAATAATTAAATCTGACACAATTTTCTTTCGACAAAATTCTATCTCTGTACTTTCGGGTGCAAATTTCTCCTCTACACAACAAATTCTGATTCCATTCTGTCCCCTTCAATAACTAAACAACTTCTCCCTCTTCAAATAATACTTTTTATACTTTTCTTTCAATTCCCTATTTACTTCATCATCGAGATTGTAATCATTTTGGATAATTTCAAATGCAAGTTTTCGGGCATCTTCAAGAATTGGTCTGTCCCGGACGATATTTGCAATCCGAAATGCAGGCAGACCCGACTGTTTGGTTCCGAAAAATTCACCAGGTCCACGCAGTTCGAGATCAACTTCAGAAATGCGGAATCCGTCATTGGTCTCTTTCAATGTATTGAGACGTATCATTGCTTCTTCACTGATCGGTTCGTAGACAACAAGCACGCAGTAAGATTTATGAGCACCTCTGCCGACACGTCCTCTAAGCTGATGAAGTTGTGACAGCCCGAAACGCTCTGCATGTTCGATCATCATGATCGTTGCATTTGGCACATCGATACCAACTTCGATGACTGTAGTTGAGACCAGCACGTCAATCTTGTGCTCCTTGAAGGCATGCATGATCTCGTCTTTTTCCTGATTGGACATTCTTCCATGAAGCAGTCCTACATTAAACTTTGAAAACACAGTTTCCTGCAATTCTTTATATGTATTGGTAGCATCCGCCAGCTGGCGGATCGATTTCTCAGATTCCTCAACAAGCGGACATACGATATAAACCTGACGTCCGCCATTGAGCTGCTTTTTGATGAAATCATAAACCTGTGATTTTTTATCAGAGGAAATCCAATTAGTGTAAATTTCCTTTTTATAAGGTGGCAACTCATCAATTATACTGACGTCGAGATCTCCATAAACGGTAAGTGCAAGAGAGCGAGGAATTGGAGTTGCGCTCATGATAAGTTTATCCGGCGTTTGTCCTTTCTGAGTTAATGTAAGCCGCTGCATCACTCCAAAACGATGCTGCTCATCGATCACAACCATACCGAGTTTATGAAAATTTACATCTTTCTGAATGAGCGAGTGTGTGCCAATTACAATATTCACATCACCGCTTTCTATGGCTGCTTTGGTTTCCTCTTTTCCTGCATAAACGCCCCCAAGTAAAAGCTCTACACGCAGTCCAAAATTTTCGAGGAATTCCTTTAAAGAGAAGTAATGCTGGGTTGCAAGTATTTCTGTAGGTGCCATGATCGCTGCCTGAAAGTCATTCTCAATAGCCAGCAGCATCGCAAAAATCGAAATTATTGTCTTTCCAGAACCTACATCCCCTTGCAGCAGTCTATTCATTTGATGGGAAGATTTCATATCTTCAACGATCTCGTTGAGCACACGTTTCTGAGCATTTGTAAGTGTAAAAGGAAGCGCTTTTTTCAATTTGGTAGTATAGGTTTTTTTCAGATCCATAGAATAACCCGAAGCTTTATGCCAGTTCACTTTCTTTCTTGCAAGCATCAGCTCGAGGAAAAATAATTCCTCAAATACAAACCTTTTGCGTGATGCAGCCATATCCTCATTAGAATCAGGAATATGTATCTTATGCAGAGCTTCATTCAATGGCATAAGCTGCTTAGAATCTCTTATATATGTTGGTATTGTTTCATCAAGAAAAAGGTCTTGAGATAAAACAGTTCGAATGATTTTTCGTAATACTTTATTAGAGATTCCCTCGGTTAGATGATACAAAGGTAGAATATCCTGCTCGACCCAAAAACTTTTCTTTTCTTTATCCGCCAGCTGGCGGATCTCAAAATCAGGGTGGATCATACATAATTTATTATAGTAGTACTGAATTTTCCCAAGTATATAAATCTCTTTGCCAACTTCAAATTGCTTGATAAGCCATGGACTTGGACGGAACCACATTAAAGTAAGATAACCGGTTCCATCAGAAATAAATACGCGGAATTGCTGCTTTTGAAATCTACTCTCTTTTGTGTTAAAATCGGTAATACGCCCTTTTACACTTGCTATATCATTGATCTTCAAGTCTGCAATACGCTTGTCAGAAATTTTATTAAGGTAATCTCTCGGAAAGTAAAAGAGCAGATCTTTAACTGTTTTTACACCTAATTTATTGAGAAGTTTTGCCCTTTTTGGCCCGACACCCGGAACAAATTGTATATTATCATGCAACTGGAATGCCACTTTTACTCCGATTGCACATTAGCGGATTATTGCAAATTTTCCGTTCAGATAAGTCTTGTCAGATTTTGATGATAGCACGAAGAAATATATTCCGCTTGCAACATCTTTCCCATTGTTCTTACCATCCCAAAAAAATCTGAAATGATCTGATTCCTCGAGTTCAGCAACCAATTCACCAGCGAGATTGTAGATATTCAGATTATTCTCGCCAGTTGGAAGTTTTGCATAAGGTCTGGACTCAAAATAGATGCATGAATGCTCAGCAGGTTTGAATGGATTTGGATAGATCACCACATCATCGATATTACCGGTTCCCTGCCCGTTATTGATCTGAGCTCCGATATTAAATACACACACTCCTTCAGCAGTTCCGACAAAGAGCTCGCCCGTATAGATATTATGAGCAAAAGAGAGTACAATATCACTTGGAAGAGATGAATTTTCAGTAGTAAAATTGGTGAAGTAGTAATTATTCTCGTCAAGCATGGAGATGCCGCCGCCATTTGTAGCTATCCATTTTCTCCCATGCGGATCGACATAGACCTGATTAACCTGGCATGATCTACCAGCTCCCATTCTTGATTCCGGATTACCCTCTTCATCATACCAATAATAATCGTAATTAACCCACGCGATGCCATTCCAGCGAAATATTTTCACATCTTCAATCAGACCGTTTGTATAGCGGAACCATTCCTGCCAATAATAATCATACATATATAATCCATCCATACCACACGCCCAGAGATATCTTCCGTCATCAGAATCCTGGTGAGCTATATTGAGAATAGGACCAGAGAATAAGGGATTATCTTCTGGAAGAAAAATATCTTGAATTACAGGAAAATCTGTTCCATTCCAGTAACGCATACCGCTAAAGTAAGCGCCAAACCACACTTTGTTATAGGGTAAGAAAAGAATAGAGATCGGATCCTGTTTATCTACCGGATGAGAAGATGGAACAAACGCTTCAAAACTATATACACTATCATCATTCACAACAATTTTGATGTTCTTATTATAATCCCCTATCCATATATTGCCGTATTCATCTCCCTGAACGAATGATACAGTATTTTCTTCTATGATGCCAGGCACATCACAGGTTGGACTATTCGTAATTGTTTGCCACAGCTCAGTTGCTTCTCCGTAATCTGTGATACGGGTAATTCCTCTGTTCCAGTCGCTAATCCACATTCTTTTCCCAAGATCCTGAGTAATGCGAAAAGATTTATTGCCCACAAGTTTGCTGTTAACAATATTATAGGTTGTCCATATATTATTGGAATAAACCGAAATCCCTTTCACACCCTGACGTGCTCCAAAACCTATAATACCGCTCGCTGTCCACAATCTCTGATCATCATCAATAAAAGCATAGGATACAAAGTTAAATCCGATACAATTTCGCTTGATATTCTGCCATGAGGTATCATAAAGGGTTTTTCGGTAGATATCATTCCCCCAAGTTGAAACCCAGATTGTCTGCTCATCATCGAGAGTTATATCAGAAACCTGATCGACAAAATCGTTGTCCTCATCCCAATGCTGTGCTGTCCATTGTATTCCGTTAAAAGAATATTGACTTACACCGGCAGCATTGAGAAATTTTTGATTATCATCATCAAACCGGCCAAAAGCAACGAGGAATAAGGAATCTGTAACGGGCTGTATATCCTGAATATAATAACTCGGAAGACTAACATTGAAGATCTCATACTGAAAGATTTCTGCATCTATATCTTTTATGTAAGCAAATCCGTGTTCAGTCCCGAAATATATTCTTGAATTTTGATAGGATATAGTCTTTATCTTATCACTGGCGAGAGGGTAACCGGCAGTAGATGTATTGAGATGATGCCAGTTTTCGCTCTGGATCATATCATCATATACAATATCAGTATAATCAATTCCTGCATCTGTTGCAACCCAAACCCGGTTGTTATTATCAATAGCAATACTATTTACTCTATTATTGGAAATCCAACGTGGAGAGATAAAGGTTTTCTTGAATATTGGTTTTCCACCTAATACGATCTCAAACATAGATAGTCCGTTCTCAGATGCAACGAATATGTATTCTCCATTATCATCAATATCATAGATAAAATAACCATCTATGCCCTGATTTGATTGATATGGTTTGAGTAATTCTCCATCCTGATAACGAGAGATACCTTCCGTATAAGTTCCCAACCAATATTCATTGATCGCAGGAATATAATGCACAGACCACAACTCATTTTTTTCAAGACCATCTCCTTTTGTGATCGGTGTAAAGGTGCCGAGCTCTGTGTTATATATGCTTACCCCACCCCAGGATGCCGAAATTACCGAGTCTCCTTTACAGGTTAGCTGATGTATATATGTTGTATTTGTAAAGACTTTCCAGTTAGCCAGCGATATTTCTTCTGCTTCGTAAGCAAAAGCAGAGAAAGAAATCAAAAATAACAAACTTAGTATTAAAACTGTTTTTTTCATTTTTTTATGAACTCGCTTTTTATTATATTATAAACAATTATTAATATTAACACGCCCATTCCAAGTAAAAGACTGAGCAGTATTTTCCTGTCAACTAATAGGAATCCCAGAGAGATAAGTCCAAAAAGAAGTGTGATGAAATATCCGATGAGCACAACTGATTTATAGCTCAATCCAAGCTCAAGAAGTTTATGATGAAGATGGTTTTTATCTGACTGAAAAATGTGCTTGGTTGATTTTATTCTTCTAAATATTGTAAAAATTGTGTCAAAAAGCGGAACTGAAAGCACAATTATCGGAACAAGCATTGTAAGAGCTGTTGCTCCTTTATATTGGGCATTTCCAGCCACAGAAAGTGCAGCAATACAAAATCCCAAAAACAGACTCCCTGCATCGCCGAGAAATATTCTTGCAGGATGGAAATTATATCTCAAAAAGCCGATGCAGCTTCCTAAAATTGAAAAGCTGAAAAGGGTAACAAAATAATTTCCTGTACTCCAGCCGGCAACACCCAAAATAAGAGAGACGATCACAATAATACCTGTAGCAAGCCCGTCAAGCCCATCAATTAAATTGATTGCATTGACGACAAGCAGGAACCATAGAATGGTCAAAGGATAGGAGAAAATACCGGTTTGAATAGAATTTCCGAAGGGATTGGTGAGCAGATCGATCTTAAAATTGAAAGATATCATGAGAAGAGCAATCCCTATCTCAACAAGCACTTTTACCCATGCAGAGAGATCGTAAATATCATCGAGAAGACCGAGAATAACTATTAGGAAACCACCTATGAACAAACCGTATAAGAGATTATTTGCTTCCTGATACCGAAGCACAACCAAAATAGCTTGTATGATAGCGATAGCGAGAAAAATTGCAATTCCACCGCTTTTAGGGGTTGAATTTTCGTGGATACTTCTATCTCTTGGGTGATCAACGTTGCCGAATCTTCTTGAAACTGCAATATTTGCCGGCACCAAAAGATAAACAAGTATCAATGATCCTATAGTAACATAAATATTTATCATAGCTTTTTCTTTATCAATTTTTGATATAGTTCTAGATACGAATCGACGAAACGTTCAATCGTATATTTCTCTAAAAATATCTTATAACTCTCAGCTCCGAACATTATTTGCTTCTGCGTGTCTTTTGAAAGAGATATTATTTTTTTTGTCAAATCTTGATGATTATTAATTTTGATAAGATACCCATTTTTACCTTCAACGATCAGTTCATTATTGCCTTTAATGTCTGATGCGATGATGGGTTTCTTCATACTCATCGCTTCTAGAATGGTCAAAGATAATCCTTCCCATTTTGAATACAGTACCACTATATCGAAAAGTTCATACCAATCTGCGACGTTGGATTTCCAGCCCATTAACCGAATACTATCTTCAGCTCCTGCTGCTTTTACAAGCTGCTTTGCTTGGCTGAAATGCTCACCATCTCCAATGAATATAAATGTAATGCGCGGTGACTGTTTGACTGAATCAATCGCAACTTTAATCAGATTTAAAATATTCTTTTGTTCGGAAAATCTACTTACTGACCCCACAATAATATCGTTTTTATCTATATCCAATTCCTCACGTTGAATAGGATTTCGTGAATCTAAGCCTTGAATTCCATTGTATATCGTAATTATTTTCTTCTCATTGATAAGATTTTTTTGTATTGCTAATTCCCGCTCAAAGGCATTGACGGATACTGCTTTATCACAAAAAACACCTGCTATTCTCTCCAGGTTTTGATAAAACAATATGACTATTTTTGATTGAAATGAATGGAATGGAAACCCATGTATTGTGTGAATGATGATCTTTACACCTGCCAGTTTTGCAGCAATTCGACCAAAAAAGCCCGTTTTTGATGAATGAGTATGCACAATATCAAATCGTTCTTTTCTGAAAAATTTATAGAATTGAATGAATATTCGTATGTCATTAAAATTTATCTTTTGTATGAGATTCGGGAATGCGACATGCCTGATATCCATCTCATTCAGTTTTACTATCATTGGTCCATCAGGAGCAGAAATGACGGTAATATCATATTGGCTTCTATCGAGATGATCGAGCAGATGAATCATTATATTCTGCACTCCTGAAAGAAGAGGCAGCAATTGAACATGACATATCCTAAATTTTCTCATATAGATGTATCAAGAACCTTCACCAGTTTTTTAGTCAAATTTCTGCGCTCGTATGCTGAATAATTATTTTCTACAATTGGAAATATCTCATTAATAATACCAAGCTGTTTGTATTTTATCATTTCAACAATACTCTCTTTGATCTTCTGCACATCATTTGGTTCACAAATCAGACCTGCTGAGAATTTTTTGATGAGCTGTGCTGCTTCTCCATTTTTTGGGATCATCGCCAGAATTGGTTTTCTTGTTGCAAGATACTCAAAAAGTTTTGCAGGAATAACCATCTCGCTATCTCGCTTTGCAATAAATAGAAGTAGAAAATCACTTTTAAAAAGGCAACTCACTGATTCTCTGTGTGAAACTTGTGGTGTTAATATTATGTGCTTCATAATCTCTGAATGATAAAATAATTTCTGAATTGATTCCTGCAGATTTCCTATAAATTGGAATTTTACATTTTCCGGAAGCTGATGCGAATCTTTCAACTCCGCTAATGCTTGAAGAAAATATTTTGGTGTACGTTCTCCATAAAAGCCCCCAGTATAAGTAAAGACAATATCTGCTTGTTGAGTTCTATATATGTAGTCAAAATCTTCTTTATCATAACCATTGTATATTACGGAAAATTTCCGCTTTTCGATACCTGGATATATATTTTTAATCCTCTTTTTTGCACGATGAGTATTGATAATAACAGACAGCGCCTGATCCAGTACTTTTTTCTCCCATTTGTATGCATATCTTTCGTGCCAGAATGAAAAGTAGCTTGCATCGGGTCTTCCTATGAAGAGATCTCGATAATCAACAATAAGAGGAATATCGAATTTCTTCGATAGCACATATCCTACTATTGCTGAAGAGAATGGGCCTACCGAACAGTATATTGCATCTATTGCCTGAGATCGGCATATTTTCTTCCCTTTTCGAACAGCGAAGGGAATCCATCCAATTTTGGAATCTACAGGAAAAATATCCCGAAAAAATTGCTTTCTCCTACTGGAGGATTTAGTATAAATCGACTGATTATTGCGTGAAGTGCTTTGCTTTTCTATTTTATAAAGTAGGCGCATTATATCACATGAACCTGTACGATGGACATCTAATTCTGAAGTTTCCCTTTCAAGTGACTTATCATAAGCAACATAGGCAATATCTTTCACTGTTAGCACAATAGGATTCCATCCATTTTCCGGAAGATATTTACAGAATTTTACCGAACGTTGCACTCCGGGACCGCCAAGTGGCGGGAAGAAATAGGAAATAAAAAGGATATTTCTTGAAGATTGGTTCACTCTACCCTCATTTATCTTTATCATTTGGAATGAGTAAATACAATATAAGTTCAGGATCATCAATACTAAAAATCCTGTATTGAGATATTAACCTATACCCGTCATTTGTGATTTCATCGCTTTCATTGGTAATAAAATAATGACTTTCCGTGTAATTATTAAGATGATATGTAAAAGGTATATTATTAATCACTGCTAACGTACTGGTAGTCATCCCAACCATCAAATACGGAAAAACTCTACCACGACGTTTCACATCCCTATCAATGTCTTGCTTGATCATAAGAGCTGTGTTCATAAGAGAATATTTTCTATCCCTTATATAATTTCCCATCTTCCAGACATTCCAAATATTTGAAAACATAATTATAAGAATCAGCACACAAACTATGCTTTTTGGTGTTATCCGTTCCTTAGACCAATGTATTCCATATTTATCCGATATATACATTGCATATTGTATTAGTTTTGGAATGAAGTATAACATTGGAATGAGCAGTACTACAAAATATCGTTCTGCCTGCGGAGTAAAAAATCCCAAGAACAGAAAGCTTGATATTGTAAGTGAAAGCATTATTGAATCTGAGATTTCGATATTTCTTTTTCTAATTGATTTATAAAGAACAATCAGAATACTTATAAGCATCATTAGAAATAGTGCGAGATTATTCATTATAATGTTATTAGTAAAAAATCTCAAATAATTTTTTATAATCAACAAGGGATGTAGCTGTCCGTAATGAACTGCGTTAGGATTAAAGATATACTTCAGGGGAATAGTAAAAATATCATTAGTAATTTTATAATTTACTATAAACAGGATGGAAACAGTAACACAAACCATAACAATAAATGATATTATCAATCCTCTCACATTATATTTTTCGTTTGATTTATTGATAATATTCATTATAAAAAGAGAAACAATCGGTGATAGGAAAAATATCAAGCCGGATGTTTTAACACAGACACAAATCGCAATAACAAATCCGTGAATGGCATAGTAGAAATATTTTGTTTTGAGTGTTTTTGCCCTGATCGCTTTAAAAAATATGAGTAAACTTGCAAGACCTATTGTACTCATTGGTATATCAAAAAATGCAATTCGTCCTTGAATGTATAAATAATAATTTGTTCCGGCTAATAATAAATATACAATCAAAATTAATAATTTTTTATTTAAATTATTTTTTGAATTAGTTATGTATATAAATAATCCCAGTAAAATAATTAGCAGCGTTGATAATATAACTGACGGTAACCTCAGTGAAAATAGGGACAATCCAAATATTCTGAAACAGAAATATTCTATAATTGGCATAACAGGCCATAAAAGAATATCGTTTTTATCATTACACATCCAGTTATTTGAGAGATATTTATTTATTGAATTTCCTGATTTCCATCCTTCGTCGGTTATGTAAGCACCTTTTAATTTGGATATCGAAACATCCGGATCCGCTTCAATGTTTGTAAACCTTGTGATCATAATAAAGATCAAGCTCAATATGATCATGAATATCAACAAGGCACGAATTAAGTTTTTCCTATTTGATTTTTTGATAGATTTCATTGAATATTTTTTTTTGCTTTGCATATTTTACAGCAATTATAGCAATTATTATTAAAAAAAGCACCTTAATAAATGTATGATAAAATTGATAATCTAATACAAAATTAATGGAAGAAGTCGATATAAGAATAATAAGTGAAAATACAATGTATCTGATTTTATAAGAGATCGGATAAATTGTTTCTGCGATAATAAAGCTGAATATTACAATAAGTCCGAAAGCAAGTATAGAAGCAATACCGGCTCCGTAAATACCGTACTTGGGAATCAATATGAAATTCAGCACAATATTGAGAATCGCTCCCAATCCAACTGCAAGCGCGATATTACCAGCTCTTCTTTTCACATAGAAACTTAGATTGATGATGTTAAAAATACCATATAAATAGTTAGAAATCACACCAAAAAATACGATCTTGATCGCTTCATGATAGGATTTGTTGATAAATATTTTGAAAATTTCGGGAGAGAAAAGTATCACAAAGAATCCTACAATTCCTCCAAATATTACATAAGCATTAAATACTTTCTTGAAGGATTCCTTTGCATGTGAATAATCAGCAATTCTCATTGCATAAGGAAAATATACAAGACTAACAATAGAATTAAGAAATGTGACGATCATACCTATACGATAACCTATCGCATAGATGCCGACATCATATAATGAATGGACAGAAAGATAGGTGATCATATATCTGTCTGATACCTTGAGTATAAGCATCGCAAAAGTGCCGGGTATCATAATGAGTCCGAAAGAAAACAGTTTTTTTACAATCGGGAAAGAAAATATTCTTTTCTCGGTGATCTGATTTGCAAAATCTTTCATGATAGAACCCATTACTCCAATTGCAACCAGTACAGCAAGCGCTGATGAGATCATCATCAGGATAAATATTGTATCCAATGAAAATCTGGAAGCAATTGCAGCAACGACCAATAAAATCAATAAAAGAAGATGCTTGAAATTCCCGACAAGAATGTACTGTTTTGAACGCTCCATCATATTCAGAATACTAAGCACCATACCGTAAATAACATCAAATAACAGGATCACACTTACCCAGATCATGATGTGTGCATAGTCTGGTGAGCGAAGAATAAGTTGGGAAAGCTCTGCTCGGAATATCACAATGAGCAGAGAGAGAATGACTCCGAACACAAGGATTGAGATGAAAATCGAACTGATCAACGTATAATGATATTCGGGAGTTTTCTTATGATAAAAATACGAAAAAATTGCCTGCTGAAATCCGAGAAAATAAAGCAAACTTGCGAAAGAGATAAAAACAACAATATTTGTATAAATTGCATATTCCTGCGGTGCGAGAAAGTGTGTAAATACCGGCAGGAGTGCTAATAGAATAATCTTCTGCAGCAGATTTCCTGCAGTGTAATGCAGTATTTTTTCGACGTATTCCTTCATTGAGAAAGTACTCGCTTGTACATCTCTACAGTTTGTTGAGCAATTTTATCCCAAAGGAAATATTTTCTGATATGATCCTTCAGTGTAGAATTTTTCTTTTTTTCTAACGATTTTTTCGTGGCTTGTATTATCGAGTGTATGGATGCCGGTTCCGCATATTCTGCAAATTGCTCAAAATATTCCCGTGTGCCGCCATAAGGAGTTATAACCACATTTGCCCCGGCAAGTCCTGCTTCCAGAGCTGCCCGACCAGGTGTCTCATATCGAGTGGGCAGAATGAATGTATGGCACGCAGCATAAGCGGATGCGAACATCGGATCATCATGTTTTAGCCAATTAATATGCGTAATATTTTTAGAATTTTCGATTTCCTCTTTACATGCAGCGCCCTCTTCATCATTAAGAATGTCTGCAATTATTACTGAGGGATGATCGATCTTTTGCATAGCTCTGATAATATTGAGTCCGTTCTTTCGAATTGGTCCGAGATGACCCACATATAAAATAAAATCCTTAAGCCCGTATTTCTTCTCAAAAAGAGATGGGTCAGCATGAGCAAATCGTTCTTCAACTCCGTTGTGTATGAGTTCGATCTTTTCTCTTTTTACACCAAGGGCACCGCATAAAAGATTTCCTTCGTCACATGTATTCGGCAGAACCATCTCTGCATTATCACAAATATATTTCGTGAAAAAATAATCTGAATAGGTTCGTTTGAACACCTTTCTGAAAGGAGCTTCAAGCATTCTGTATAGATGTATTTTCTGAGCAGAATGGTTACTGTAGAAGATCGGATTTACTACATATTTAGCGCCATATAATTTTAAATTAATCGCAAGAGGATAGGTATGAATATTCGCATTGAAAATATGGATCAGATCATCGTCAGTAAACTTCATATCATAATCCCACATGTCGAACAAATGAACATCCACGCCCATTTTCTCAAGTTCATCTTTCAGGCACAGAATTTTGTAAGTGGGTCCTCCCCGATTGATCATCAAAGTTTGGTAGCTTGC
>JACNJG010000227.1 GCA_014382685.1 Candidatus Cloacimonadota bacterium | reverse complement strand
TGAACAAAATACTTTTTATAAAGGTCATTGAGCAGTTCGAAATGTCCAAGATCCTTTAAAAATACACTTACTTTTACTACATTGCTGAAATCCATTCCTGCTTCAGTAAGAATTGCCTGAAGATTTTGGAATACGAGTTTTGCCTGTTCTGCAAAAGTTTCTCCCCAGATACCTGTTTCGGGATGAACGCCAAGCTGTCCGGAAATAAAGAGCATTCCATTGTGTAAAATTGCCTGCGAATAAGGTCCTATTGCCTTTGGTGCATTATTTGATGTTATTGCTTTCATGTGAACTCCTTTTATTGTGAAAAGAGGTTTTTGATAATTTACGTCAATAATTTCATTGACAGCGATTTTATGTTTTGTAAATAAATCTATTTATAAACAGTATGAAGTAAGGAGATAGTTCCTATGAAAAAACTAGTGTCGAGTCAAGTGTACTCTCGTTCCCAATCCCCTGATTGGGAATGCAATAACAACCCAAACCATGTTTGTGGGATACGTCATTTGATGCTTAACACAGCACTAGTACTCCTGATTAGTTTTTTTTGCCTGCTAACTGCAGCACTAAATGCAAAAACCTATCTGCGCCAGAACTCATTTTATGCACCTGAAAGCATGACCGGCGAACAGGCACAGGTCAAAGCGATCGGGGATATGAAATCACAATTGATAAAAGAATTATTTTCCTATGCGAAATTTACAACTCTCTGGAATATTATTGATAGAAATGATACTCTTTCGAGTTATAATGTTGAGATGCTCAAACCCCTCGTTTCTCTGAATGAGGTAATTGAAGAAAGCAGGTAAGATAATGTGTACTATATCAATGCTGAATTTGAAGCCAATGAAGATAATATTATGAATCGATTTCGGGAGATCTTTTCCGGAGAAACTGTTCATAAAATATCTGAACCGCAAAATGAAGAATCTGTAGAAGAACTAACAGCTCAGCAAACTCAGACTCAGCTTACAAAGAAAGATGTTATTCCGGACAAGCCCCTGACCGGCTCTGCTTATGAGCATTTTAAAAAGGCAATTGAAGCTCAACAACTAAAGCGTTATCAGGAAGCCCTCACATGGTATGAAAAATCACTTGAGAATAATCCGAATAATGCAGAAGCACATAATAATATGGGAATCATTTTGAGTATTCTTGGTGCTCATGAAGCTGCGATCCAACACTTTAACGAAGCAAAAAATATAAACCCCGAATTACCGCAGGTGTATAATAATCTTGGCAATGCTCATGAGGGGCTTGGGCAACTGCATGATGCCATAAAAGACTACGAGATGGCAATAAGTATTCAGGCAAATTATTCAGATAGTTACTACAATCTTGCACGTGTTTATACAGAAATGAGAGAGTTTAATAAAGCTGAAGCAACCCTTAATAAATTGTTACAATTCGACGGAAACAATGCCTATGCATGCTATGGAATGGGTAATATGTATGCCAAAAAACGCGATTTCGACAAAGCAATTACCTGGTTTGAAAAAGCGATAAAGCTCAAACCAAATTATGGTGAAGCCCATTACAAACTTGGTCTTACCTATGGTTTACAAGGAGATATGGATAAAGGTATCCAGCATATAAATTACGCAAATAGTCTTGGATATGAATATCAGGCAGATATGGTTTTTTCTACGGACAAGACTGCTATAACTACTTCAGATGATTTTGTGGTGATCGGTTCGGATACTCAAATATCTGATGACGGAGTAAAATCGACTATCGTGTACACAATGGAAGAAACAAAGCCTGTCCAGGAAAGTGTTGAAATTAAAGTACCCGGTCAGGTTGAAGTTATTACACAGGATCCGATACAACAACCAATTATTGAAGAAGATGAGACGGTCAATACCAATGAATTGTATCAAAAATTCGAACAACTGCTTGGCAAAACAGATCAAAATGCAGGAGATATTGAAAACCTTCCAGACGAAGTAAAGCCAACCCGGATCCAATCTACTGATTTTTCTTATACTCCCAATGAAAGTTCTTCAAACCAATTTAATTTTCTTCTAAAAGATAAATTCAAGGACGAACCCACAAAACAATTTGCAAATAAACTAGAAGCAGTCGCAGAACTATTCAAGGAAGGTTACACGGAATTCATGAATGGGAATTATGACAGATCGGTCGAAGCGTACACCAGTGTGCTGGATCTGGAATCAAAAAATTCAATGGCAATGTATAGTCTGGGTACTGTCTATGCGTTCAAAAAGGAAAATGATAAAGCATTGGACTATTTATTGCGTTCTATAGATATTAATAAAAATTTTCCGAAAGCGTATGATAATGCCGGATTTGTGTATTTCCAGGAAGGTAATTATAATAAATCTATCGAGTATCTTCTAAAGGCAGTTTCCATGGATTCTACAATGGTGAATGCGCTTGTCGTACTTGGTGATGCCTATTATCAGGTTGATAATAAAGAGAAAAAGATCGCATATTATAAAAAAGCTGCACGCTTGGGTGATATCCAAGCACAGGCATTCTTAAAGAAGGAAGGTTTTAACTGGGATTAATTAAGTATCTCAAGTTTCGCTTTAAGTATAAAAAATTAAGTGATTGACTAATTTCCAGACAAAGCAAAAATTATTTTGACATTCAGGTTTTAACATTTCATTTGTCAATTAGGAATTAGGATTTAGAAATTATTGTATAGAAAAGATTGATTTGTTCTTTTTTACAAGATCGTTATTATTCTCTTTCTTTATAATAAATTTCTGCTTGCCCAAGGGCTTGCAGAGCATCTTGAATATCCTCAACAATATCCCAATTCTGTAATTTTACTTCAACAACCAATAGTTGCTCAAGGGGATCGATCGCACGCTGGTCTCCGATCATGGCAAGAGCATTTACTGCTGCCTGACGAACTTCCATATCTTTATCGGCAAGTGTGTTAATAAGCGGTACGACTGCTTTGGGTTCTACTTTTTTACCGAGAGCTTCTGCAGCGTTTTCCCGAACACGCCAATCAGGATCAGTGAGGGATGCAATAAGAGGATCAATAGTCTCGAAGCCCATATTTTGTAATGCTACCGCAGCATTTTTTCTTACGCCAAGACTTTCATCGCGGAACATCTGAATGAGTGGAATTATCGCACGTGGGTCTTTGAGCTTGCCAAGAGCAATAACTCCGGCAGTACGAACTTCTTCATTTGGATCCGATAAAATAGCTATTAATGGGTCAACGGCTCGCGGGTCTTTTAGTTCTGCCAACTCCTCGGCTGCTTCAATTTGTATAAATTTATCTACATAATCAAGATCTGAGATCAAATCCTTCACTCTATCAGGTTTTTTCTTTGCACAGCTGGGGAAAAGAAGCAAAGAAAAGAGTAATATCGCTACAAGTAAAATATAATTTTTCTTAT
>JACNJG010000041.1 GCA_014382685.1 Candidatus Cloacimonadota bacterium | reverse complement strand
CCTGAGTATTGAGGACCACCGGACTTGGTAACAAGATTAATAATAGCCGATTGTGCATTACCGAATTCTGCTGTAAAGCCACCTGTCTGAACCGACATGTCGCCTACAGCGTCCATATCGATTTGCATTCCAAATCCATGATCAACAGGATTGGAAACGGACATACCGTCAACAGTATATACAACCTCACCTGAACGACCTCCTCTGATGTGGAGATTTTCTCCAGATCCAACAGCACCGGCAGTAACAGCAACGATTTCTTGAATGGACTGCACCGGCATTTGTTTAATGTCTTCAGCGGTAATGATCTTCTCTGAACCGGTGATATCCTTTTCAACAAGTTTCTGCTGTGCTCTCACTGTAATACCTTCGATTTCAGTATCAGTACTTTTGAGTTCAAAGTTCAGTGTTGTGGTCAAATCAAGATTGATCTTGACATTTGTGACAGTTACTGCCTGATATCCCATTCGGAATGCTTGGATCTCATAGGTGCCAGGAGGAATATTTATAACCATGAAACGACCCTTGTCGTCCGTGGAAGCACCAATCTGTTTCTCAATAATGATCACATTTGCACCGATAACGGGTTCTCCCGAATCTACATCAGTAACACGGCCTGCAAGTTTACCTGTTGTACCTGCATTAAGCACGGTTACCAGTAGAAAAAGCACAACGAATATAAAAGCAAATACGTACCTTTTCATAGCTTCTCCCTTCATAAAAAATTGGTCTTAGGTACTAAGACACGGGGCTAATTTCGAGTGGGTTAAAACATGTGTCAACTTTTTTTTAAATCAATAAAACGATATATTTAATTGATGTTATACTTATTTTTGAAACCTTCATACAATTGTCTCTCGTAAATGGTTAAATCGCCGTTTTCCGAGAAACATATTCCAAAATGTTTTTGGAAATTTTTCTTTAAGATGTTTACAAAGTCATTAAATGACAGCGAATTCTCGATAAGATCATTCACTGCTATAGTTTTTCTAAATAATAATTTCTTTATTGTTTCTTTTTCTTTATTACTTTTCGTGGGCATCAGCTCAGCCATGAGTTCCTGGTTATGATTTAACAAAATTGAACCATGCTGAAGTAAGGCACTGCCCTTACGTATCTGAGCGCTGCCGATTATTTTCTTACCTTTATAATTAATCTCATATTTTGAAGCGCTTGTAAAGCAGGGATTCACCCATGTTTTCTGCTCTTTATCTGAAGGCATACTGTCCTTCATCGTTGCATCAATACCTATTTCATGGAGTGTAGCAAGAAGGACTTTTCCGATTTTTTGATATGATTCCAGAACTGAGCCGGCAAGGATTCCATCCGTTCTTGAAATAACCGCATAGGTAACTTCGTCGTAGTGAAGTACTGCTCTTCCGCCTGTCGGTCTGCGAACAAGTCCAAAACCATACTCTTTTACTTTATCCAGCAGAATATGCTCCTTTATCTTTTGATGATATCCAAAAGAAACAGTCGGCGGATCCCAATCATATACACGAAGTGCAGGAGGATCATTTTTATTAATAATTCCGAATAAAATCGCCTCATCCATTGCCATGTTTTCATAGGGCTTGAGTCTTCCGGAATTAATAAAACGCCAGGTTTCTTTCATTATTGTAGAACCACTTTCTGCTTACCTTTTATTATAGTACCGATAACTTTTGCATCGGTTTTTTTTAAAATTTGATTTACATTTTCTTCGTTGACTACAGCGATCATGCCGATTCCCATATTGAATGTACGGTACATTTCCGCTTCCTCCACTTGTTCTCCTTGCTGAAGAAATCTGAAGAGAGCAGGAACTTCCCAAGAATTTTTTGTAACGATTGCAGACATTCCCTTAGGAATAATTCGTTTGAGGTTTCCAGGAATTCCTCCGCCTGTGATATGAGCGAGTCCTTTAATAATATGCTCGTCAATAAAAGGTTTCAGTATTGGATAGTATGATCTGTGCACTGCGAGTAGTGCTTCAGCAACTGGTTTTCCTAATTCATTTATATATGAGTCCGGTTTGAGATTCAAAATATCAAACATGATTTTCCGAGCAAGAGAATAGCCGTTCGTGTGAAGTCCGGTTGAAGAAAATCCAAGCAGCACATCTCCATCGGAAATTGTCTTGCCAGAGATTGCGTTCTTTTCATCAACACAACCAACGATTGTGCCAACGAGATCAAAATCATCTTTTTGATAAAGAGATGGCATTTCTGCAAGCTCTCCGCCGATAAGTGAGCAGTCATTTTCACGGCATGCAAGAGCGATACCTTTTACGATGTCTTCAACGTGCTCGGGAACAACTTTTCCAATGCCAATATAATCAAGAAAAAAAAGCGGGTATGCACCTTGAGTAAGGATATCATTCACGCAGTGATTCACAATATCCTGCCCGACTGTGTCCCATTTTTGTGCAAGATTTGCGACCTGCACTTTTGAGCCCACACTATCCGTGCTTGATACCAATATTGGCTGTTTCCATTTGGTTAGATCGAGTTTGAATAGCGCACCAAATGATCCAATATCCGTAACTACATTCCTTGAGAAAGTACTTTTTGCAAGTGGTTTTATCAGTTCGACAGCTTTTTCTCCTGCGCTGATGTCAACACCTGCTTTCTTGTAATCTATTTTATCATTCATTATTCAAATTGTGTATATTTTTTGAGTTCGTCAAAGCGTGAATCTATTTTTTCTTTTGAGAGCTCTGTCAGAGAATCCAGACTGAAACCCTCAACATTGAATGCTGAAGTGATCGTTCCAATTATGGCTGCCTGCCTAAGAATATTATCATTGAGTTTTTTACAGGATGCAAGATAACCCATGAAACCACCGGAGAAACAATCTCCCGCACCCGTTGTATCCATTACCTTTTTCAGTGGATAGCCCGGAGCAAAGAAATAGAAGCCCTTTTTCACGATCATAACGCCGTGTTCGCCCTTTTTGACGACTACGATCTTTGGTCCGTAAGTGAGTATCTTCTGGTAAGCTTCATATATATAATGTTCCTGCGTGAGCAAACGGATCTCTTCATCATTAATAAAAAGAATATCAATATGCTGAAACATTTCTATCAATTTATCGAGTTTCTTGATGATCCAGTAGTTCATCGTATCTGCAGCAATGATCTTCGGTTTTTTCATTTGAGAGATCACATTGAGCTGTATTTCGGGATCAATATTTCCTAGTAATACGAACGGGGAATCACGAAGATTTTCAGGAATAATAGGATTGAATTTTTCGAATACATTCAAGTGGGTTTCCAACGTGATCGCTTGATTGGGGTTGTTGTAGCGCCCTCTCCAGCGAAAGGTTTCTCCATCTGCAAAATGCAAAGCTGACGTATTTACACCATGTTTATCCAGCAATTCAACATGCTCTTTTGGAAAGTCCTGACCGACCACTCCGATAATGGAAACTTTATCATAAAGAAAACTTGCTGAAACTGATGAATAAACTGCAGAACCACCAAGCACATCATGCACTTTTCCGTGATGATTTTCAATACTGTCGAGAGCAATGGAGCCGACTATCAGTAAACTCATTATCCTGTCTCCGTTTCTTCAATTATCACAGTGGCAGGTTTGTTCTTTTCATTCAGAAGATAGTCCCAGAATTTTGAAACTCCGCCTGTAGAAAAAAACCGAATAAGCAGGATCAGCAAGATGAGCAGTATGATCCTGATGATGAGCTTCCAGACCGAGGTAAGGTCTTTATTTCGATAGTTTCTTCGTTTTTTCCATTCATCAGTGAAAAAAGACATGTTATATAATATTTTTCAATCCTTCAGCAAAACGCTTCAGTCCCTTTTCAATATTCTCCATGGAATTTGCATAGGAAAAGCGAACATAGTTATTTGCGCCAAATGCTAAGCCTGGAACGATTGCGACATAATAATTCTTTAAAATGTACGTGCAAAGATCTGCCGAAGAGGTGATGTTCTTATTATTGTTTTGTAAATAATAAGAGATGTCTGGCATGGCATAAAATGCACCCTTGGGGAGCGTGCATCTCACATTAGGAATACTATTCAATTCTTTTACAAGAAAATTTCTTCGCTTCTCGAACTGCTTACGCATATTTTCAATGCTTCCGTCATCTTCTGTGAGAGCAACGATGGCAGCTTTCTGGGTCATAGAGTTTACATTTGAGATAGTGTGGCTTTGAATTCTGCTTGCATATTTGATGACTTCCATTGGTCCGGCAGCATACCCGAGACGCCAGCCGGTCATAGCATAAGCTTTGGAAACGCCGTTTATCACGATTGTGAGCTCCTTTGCTTCAGGGGAAAGCGATGCGATGGATACATGCTTTTCGCCGTCATAAATGAGCTTCTCATAGATTTCATCAGAAATAATAAAAATATTATGCTTCACACAAACTTCTGCAATGCCAAGTAGTTCATCTTTGGAATATACACTTCCTGTAGGATTATTCGGGGAGTTCAAAATGAGTGCTTTCGGATTACCGAGAGAGTTAAGTGCATCATCAAGCTGCTGAGCTGTTATCTTGAAATTTGTGCTCATATTCGTGGGAAGCAGAATAGGGTGTCCGTCAACCATTTCTACCTGTGAAGTATAGCTCACCCAATAGGGAGAGGGGATCAGTACCTCGTCGCGAAGATCGCATATTGCCATGAGAATGTGAATGATCGAAGCTTTTGCACCGGGAGAGACAAAGATTTGATCGGCAGCATAGTCAAGATCATTATCCTTTTTGAATTTCTCTACGATTGCTTCTCGCAATTCAGGAATGCCGGCAGCAGCAGTGTAGCGGGTAAAATTTTCATCAATCGCTTTCTTGGCAGCATTTTTGATGTAGTCCGGAGTATTGAAATCCGGCTCTCCAACACCGAAATTTATTACATCATGACCTTCCGATTTCATCTTTTTGGCAAGGGCAGAAACGGTTAGTGTCGGGGAAGGCTTGATCGCTCGTGCGCGGTGGGAAAGTGTTGTGCTCATTGTATCTCCGAATGCCTATAATTCATATACGATCTTTGAAAGATCAGCAGTTTTCGTGAAGGTAGAATGGATCAAACGAAGGAGCGCCATGCGGTTTTCTTTAAGCTCTTCATTCTCAACCATGACCATCACATTATCGAAAAATAAATCAATAAAATCCTTCAAGGCAACAAGGTCGTTAAAGCAGGCATTGTAGTTTTTCTTATCGAAATGAGCTTCATAATGAGGTATGATCTCAGTGAGTTTTTTATAGAGTTCAGATTCTTCTTTTTCCTCAAAAAGCGATTCATTCAAACTAACTGTCTTCTGCGAGCTTTCCAGTATATTTGATGCTCTTTTAAACCCGATGATGAACTTCTTGAAATCTTCATGCAGTTTGAATTCCTGCAGTCTTTTGGCTCGAATTATCAAATCGGGAATATCGGTGTGATCTGCTTCAAGGACAGCATTTATAACATCGTAATCGATGCCAATATTTTCAAGATAAGTGCGTATTCTCTGAATAAAGAAATCAACTACTTCTTCTTTCAATTCCTTTTTGGTATCTTCAAAAGTTTCAATACTTTGAGAAATGAATTTATCGAGATTCAGATATAACTTTTGCTCTGCCAGTATCGCGATAATACCATTCCCTGCTCTTCGTATCCCGAGTTGATCGCTTGTGCCGGTGGGTTGCAATCCTATTGAAAAACATCCAATTACTGTATCCATCTTATCAACAAGCGAGAGGACTGTTCCTGTTTTTGTTTCGGGCAGAATATCACCCTTGAAACGCGGCAGGTACTGCTCGAAAAGCGCCCTTGCCACTTCTTTATCTTCCCCGTCATTCAACGCATATTGCCAGCCCATGTAGCCCTGCAATTTTGTGTATTCCTTTTCTCCGAGAATAAGTGTGGTCAGATCGGATTTGCACAGATAAACTGCTCTTTCAATTTTTTCCTCATCATAAGAAAGAGCATCTGTACACCATTGTCCGAGAGATTTCATTCTTTCGATCTTATCGAAAAGTGTGCCGAGATTTTTTATGAAAGTGATCTTTTTCAGCTCATTAACTCTTGCTGCAAGTGGGATTTCTTTGTCCGTATCAAAATAGAATTTTGCATCACTAAGGCGTGCATTAATAACCCGCTCGTTGCCATATAGTACTTTACTTATTGTCTTCGGATTGCTGTTTCCAATGCCGATAAAGTATGGCATAAGTTCATTGTCCTTATTCTGTACAGAAAAGGATTTTTGTGTTTCTGAAAGAGTTGTTGTCAGCACTTTGGGAGGTAAAGATAAAAATGATTTGTCAAAGATTCCAACAATTGGAGAGGGAAATTCAACAAGATCGGTCACGGTTTCGAGCAGTTCGGGATTCTCAACAGGCATGCCGCTGATTTGCGAAGCAGCGAGCTGAATTTCATTTTTGATCCGTGCCTTTCTTTCATCTCTGTCTGCAATGACAAAGTGTTCTATTAATAATGTAATATATATATTAATTATAGTTATATTAATAATATTATGCAATTTTTGGAAGCGGTTTCCGAAAGTGCATGTGTTGCTGTTTATTCCATTGATCTCAAACTCGAGAAGCTTATCATTATATAAAGCAAGAATCCAGCGTATAGGACGGGCAAAGAGAAGCGTGCCGTTTCCCCAGTGCATCTTTTTCGGGAAGAGGATTTTGGGAATGGATTCGACAGAAATCGTGCTGAGAATTTCTTCAGTCGGCTTTCCCTTTATGTGCTTTATAACACTGAGATATTCACCTTTTGGAAGTTCCTTAATAATAATATTTTCTTCTTTAAGATTCTGCTTCTTTAGAAATCCCAGCCCAACCTTGTTGAGTTTTCCATGTTCGTCATAGGAAATACGTTTGGGAGGTCCGACAATTTCTTCAGAGGAATCTGCCTGAGCAGCAGGAAGTCCTGTTATCATTATGCATAATCTGCGTGGTGTTGAATAGTTCTTGATCTCATCAAAATCAATTTGAGCTTCCTGCAAGCGGGTGGAAAAATATTCTTGTAAAAAAGTTATCGCAGGTAGTATGTAAGAAGCCGGCAGTTCTTCTGTTCCAATTTCATAGAGATAGGAGTTATTATTCATGTTGAGGGGGAAATTTCCTGATGGGGTAAAGCGTGTCAAGATTTTGGGAGTGCCGGTTTATTTTGGTGTCTATTCTCTCTCCAAAAGGAAGGTTGCGGGTCCGAAATTCAGAAGGTCGATCTCCATGAGCGCACCGAATTGTCCCATTTTTGTCGGAACTCCAAGTTCGTTCAAACACTTTCCAAAATACTCATATAGCACTTCTGCTTTTTCGGGAGGAGCGGAGTCAGAAAAGCCGGGACGGTTACCTTTTTTTGTATCTGCATACAAAGTGAATTGCGAGATCAGCAGAATTTCTCCACCAATATCTTTCACGCTGAGATTCATCTTACCTTCATCATCCTCAAAGATGCGCAGGTTCATTGCCTTTTTTGCAAGAAAGTCTGCATGAGCTTCACTATCATTATGCCCGACTCCAAGAAAGATGAGCAGTCCCTTTCCTATCTTTGAAATAAGTTCTCTGTTAACTGAGACAGAAGCACGGTTCACACGCTGAATAAGCAGCCGCATAGCACCTCCCAAAATTTGATGTGAGCAGACTATTTTTAAGTGATGTTTTGTCAACAATCATCAATTCCTTGACGATAAAAATGACTTTGCGCATACAAGAGCTTCCTATGAAAAAGATCGAATGCGCTAAGCTTGGAATGAATAAAATGTTGACCGAGACGGGAATGGATTTACATTTTGGCAATCAAAAGAGGAAGACTGCCTATATACTTTGATACTATCGAAAATTCGCTTAAGGCGAGCAATCCGCCAATTAATGGATAAACACTGTAAATAATTGAATAAATATGTTTAAGGATAGTAATAAGTTTAATAGGTATGAAGATTAAATCTGTTTTCTTTATAAGCATCCTGTTTTTAGTTGCATCAGGTTATACACTCCTGCAGCATAATGCGATACAGGCACAGACCATCATCAAAAAAGGTGAGGAGAAGGTAAGCAAGCAAACAATCGAGGTCACAGATAGCACCGGAAAAACGACTAAAGATACGCTTCTCATTGTTACTGACACCCTGTTTATTGAAAAGCCGGAACTCGGTATTGTTGATAAAATTCCTTTTGCTGATACATTAAATCTTACTGAGGAGCACGAGAAACAAAAAGATACTACAAAAACAGTTATAGAAAAGAAAAAAATACATCCCCAAAAAGTGTCGTCTTTTCCCAGTTTGTTCCATCATCCTATTTCCATGCCTCTTATGGCAAAAGAGGACTCTACAGAGGTAGTAGAATACCTCAAGAAAGAAGCATTTCCACAACAGAAATTCAATAAGTATTTTGTGAATTCCAAGCTCTACGAACACTCGGATGAAATTGATATCAGAAAGAACAGGGTGCTTGTTAAAAGTTCCTTTGGAGGAGCCCGTATCCATGCACCTTTTGCATTGGGCTTGGAAAACTATGTGAATGTTCGCTTCCGTGAGCAGCTTTATGAATATTTATACGAAGACATCGAAGAAGCCGAACGACTTCGTGTTCAGGATAAGCAGGGGCAGGGAATTATTCCGGATATTGAATTTCCCAAGATAAAAATGCCAAAAGCAATGAGGCGTTTCTTTGGTGATAATATTGGCCGGCTCAAAGTGACCGGTTCTCAAACGATTACTATTGGTGGCTCATCAACAAAACGCAAGCCGGAAACAGTAAACGAAAGCTCAAATGCTGGATTCTTCCCAGACCTGAAAATGGAGCAAAAGCTGAATCTTGGCATCAGCGGAACTATCGGTAAAAAGATAAAGGTCGATGTAAAACAAACCTCTGATGCATCTATCTTTGAGAAAAATAAGATCAGCATTAAGTATGTGGGTGATGAAGATGATCCCATTAAGCTGATAGAGGCAGGCGATACGCGGCTCTCACTTTCGGGCTCACAATTTATAAGTTATTCTGCTTCTTCGGAAGACCTTTTTGGCATAAAAGGTGAATTTGAATTTGGGAAGCTAAAACTCACCACCATTGTCAGCCAGCAGGAAGGCAAACAGGCATCTGCATCTGCCACAGGTAGTGCGGTTGAACATGAAACAGACTATATGGACAAATATTTTGTTCGAAATAAATATTTCCTGTTCAACGAACCTGACAGCTTGTTTGTAGGTCCTGATAATCTGCCTGTAAATCCGGACACACTGCCCATGACCGAGTGGTACTATATTCTTAATAAGATGCCCAAAGATGCCTCAGTGAGAATCTTCATCGATGACGGACGTGTTGATCCAAGTGATATAACCGGCTATGACTTGGATGGAAATGAATATAAATTTTATGAGCTTAACGACCCGATAAATGATTTTTTGATAGACTATCTGAACTCACCTTATATGATCCAATTCGGAGTGGGGATTTCGGATAATTATGCAATTGGTGTGATCTATGAAGAAAAATCCGGGAAGAAGTGGGGAAGTTATGTAGATGGGGTTCCAATTGTTAAAATGATAAAAAAGAACTACAATGTTCCGAATGAGGATCTGCCTGAAGCATTGTGGGGTTATCAATTTAAAAATATTTACAGTCTTGGGGGTAAGAATATCGATTCCCAGGGCTTTGAAATTAAGATCTTTTATGAAGATCCCAATGATGGAGGAACAAAAAAATACAGCATTGCAGACTCTAACAATGTACAGCATAAATTTATAAATATTCTTAATTTAGATACAAATGGAGACGGTGTTGTGAACGGTAGCGATGAGACAATTGATCTGGAAAAAGGACTTGCCGTCTTCCGTATGTGGGAGCCATTCCAGCCGCACTGGTTCTCGGAATACAGCAGCACACTCGGAAATCCGATGGTCTATAATGAGCGAAATCCTGACCCGACTGAAGATAATTATAATCCATTTTACCTTAGCGTGAAATCAAATACAGTCGGCAGCACGATCAACCTGGGACACATTAATATAATTGAAGGAAGTGAGAAAGTCTATATTGACGGCGTACTTATGAAAAAGGGAACGGATTATGATATTGATTATTTCGGCGGTACAGTACGGCTCAAAGGCGATGCTGCAAGCGATCCTAATGCTGACGTGAAAATAGATTTTGAATACGAACCATTCTTCAGTATGGACAAGAAGAGCATGTTCGGTTTTCGGGCAGATTATGAATTCAATAATAATGCAAAGATCGGTGCAACCTTCATGTATGAAGGAGGTTCCTCGGACAATAAGCATGTAAGGGTAGGAGCCGAGCCAACTAAGATTTTCATTGGTGATATTGATGGATCTGTTAAAGCGGATCTACCTTTTGTGACCGATCTCGTTGATATGATACCACTGGTGAAAACAAATAAGACATCAAGCGTTTCGCTTTCCGGTGAAGTTGCAATGAACATTCCTGATCCTAATGCAACTGATAACAGCGAGGCATACATCGATGATATGGAAGCGATCAACGAAATATTTTCTGTTGGTATTAGCCGAACTGAGTATGATTTTGCCAGCCATCCTATTGGAATCGATTCTCTTATGGCAGATACACTTGTTACCCTTATTTCAAGAGGTGATCTGAGCTGGTATAATCCTCATAATATATTCCAGAAAAAAGACATCTATCCGGATCTTCCCACAGATGAGGGAAGAGAGTATGTGTCTGTTCTTGAATGTAAATTAAAACCACTTCCACTTACTCCCCTTCCTAGTTGGGGGGGTATCATGAAAAGTTTTGGCAGAACCGCAGAGGATTTTTCCAAGAAACGATACCTTGAGATCACTCTTAAAGCAGATGATGCTGAAATAGGAGATTCTTTATTCATAGACCTGGGAACCATGACTGAAGATTATTATCCAATTCTCAAACCAAATGGCATTCTGAACTATGAGGATATCAATCAGGATGGAGTGCTCGATGTGGGTGAAGACGTAGGACTTGATAATGTGCCTGGCACAGACCCGGTACCTCCCAAAAATCATGATGAAGATGATACTCCCGAAGTCGATGATGGAAATGATGATTATAATTATACTGCGGGATCATCAAATTACAGTGGAATAAACGGTGATGAAGTCAACGGACGTCTGGATACAGAAGACCTGAATAAAAACTTTAAACTTGATACTAAAAACAACTATTTTCAATATGCTATAGACCTTAAAAACGTAGATCCGGAGATTCTTATTTCCGAAAATAACGAGTGGAAATTCATCCGTATTCCCTTGCAGGATTCACTTTTCTTTAAACCTCTTGGGGAGGGAAATATTGCGTGGAATTATATTCAAAGCGCTCGTTTGTGGATGAAGACAGAAACTTCGGACGATCTGGTTATTGATATCGAGACCTTCGAGCTGGTTGGCAACAAATGGACTGCTTCTGCCATTATGGATACCACGCTGCACAAACCTGCCGATCTGCAGCCCGATGAGGCATTCGAGGTGGCAACAGAAAATAATTCTAATAATCTCGATTATACTCCACCTCCCGGTTCTCTTACCGGTGACGATGATAAAGAAAAAGAGATCGAGCAGTCCCTTGTACTGAAAATTCAAAATCTTGAGCAGAACAGATACATCTATGCGAAGGAGAATTTTTCAGAAAAATTAGACCTGCTCAATTACAGCAAAGTAATGTTATGGGTTTATGCTCAGCATGCCACAGGACCGCCGCCATATGCGTCGGGTACCGAAACAATTATTTTCCGTCTTGGTGCAGATACATCAAACTACTACGAATATCGTCAGTCCGTGCAAGTGTATGATGATATCGACTCAAAAATGACTGAGAGCCGCTGGCAAAATATCACGATCGATTTTACGGAATTTACCAATATGAAAAAGAGTGATGTGCCTGATACAACTGCTCGTTTGAGAATAGTAGGTAATCCTTCTCTTGGTTATATCAAGCAGATAGCAGTCGGACTTATTCGTCCTGATACTTTAGAGACTGAATTCAGTGGTCGCATTTTCTTTGATGATATTCGTGTGGGTGATCCATACAGTGAGATGGGTATGGCAGCCAGATTAACACTCGATGCAAAAATTGCAGACTTTGCTGATGTACGGATCAATTTCGAAAGAAAGACTCCGAATTTCTATTCTCTCGGTGCAAATGCAGGCAGCGGTTCGGACAGTTATTCCTATGCCCTGAGAAATAATCTTTATCTTCATAAATTTATGCCTGACGAATGGGGCTTTGATATCCCGCTGAAGTTCGATTATACTTTTAGTGAAAGTAAGCCGCGCTTTCAGCCGAGTTCAGACGTAAAACTCACCACACCGGAAGAAAGGAATAAGTATAAAACTCTCAGCGAAACAAAATCAGCATCGATTTCACTGCGAAAAAACAAAAAATCAACCAACTTTTTCGCAAAGCTTTTTCTCGATAATACCTTTGTCAAAACAACGGTTCAGCACAGCAAATCTCTTTCTCCTACAAAGCAGGATACCACTTACAAATATACAGGAACGTTGAATTATACATTGAATTTCGCAAAAAATACTCATGATATCGAAATTTTTGAAAAATTCAAAGTGTACTTCCTCCCGCAGAAGATCACCATCAATACTGATTATAACTATACAAGATACAATTCATGGACCAAGCAGAGCCAGGATACGCTATTCATAAAAGATGATAAGGTGCCGCAACACACGTTGAATCCAAGACTTAGTGTGGATTATGAATTGTTTACAGATTTTGACACTGATTATACGCTGAATATGACACGTGATCTTGGAAAGAAAAATAAGGTTGGAAAACTGAATATCGGTGTGGAGACTTCCAGAAATCAGGACGTAACGCTTAAATATGTACCTCAGTATTTGAAATATTTTAGTTTCAACACACAGTATAAAACGGGATATAAACAAAACCGCAGAGAAAATCTTCAAAATGACTCATTGAGTATTCAATATGAAGTTGAAAATGAACGTAGAACTTCCGCAAGCATAACACTGAAGTTTAATAAATGGGGTGAATATATTATGAGACTTATCGAGATCGAGGAAGTTGTCAAAGAAGTTAAGGGTGAAGACAAGGAAGAAGAGATAATAGAGGAGGAAATAGAAGAGATCGATGAGAAAAAAGAAGAGATAATAGAGGAGGAGATAGAAGAGATCGACGAGAAGGAATTGGAAGATATTGAGAGACAAAAAGAATTTGAAGAACAGGAGATGGAAAGAGAAAAGGAAGATCTAAAAAATGAGGAGATCGAAGTAATAATTGATTCTGTGGATATCGAGGTGAAAACACCGGAAGGTGAGGAAGAAGTCATTGTTGAAGAAGAGGAAGCTCCTTCCTTAGGATTGAAAAGGATCGCAATGTATGCCACAAAAGTAGTTGGCTTCTGTGTCAATAAGATTGGTTCTGTGGATCTCAGTTATTCAGGAACTTATAAAACAAAATACTATGTTCCGCCGGATTCTTTACCAGATCTTTATTATCAGCTTGGATTACGTGATTTTACCTTTGGACAGATACAATCAACAGGTCAGGTCGATGCATTCTCTGCCAATACGCGTACCAGATTTGAGATGACGAAGTTCTTAAGCGCAGAAGTTAATGCAAAATACGCTATTGATCTGAATCAAAATTCCGGCAACAAGACAAAATCAGAATCAATAACTCTGCCGGGAATCGTTCTTGGCTTCAATGGACTCGATGATTTCCTAAAAGTAAAATTCATGAAGAAAAGCAATCTCTCGACGAGTTTTTCCCGCATGATATCTAATACAGGACAAGGATTCTGGAATACTCCTGATCGCAAGACCGAAAAATTCCAGTTTAGCCCTCTCATCTCATTTAATACAAAACTGTTCAATAAGGTAAATGCAAATCTTGGTTTCAATTATAGTTTCAGCAACCAGACAAGTTATAGTGAAAATAATCAGAAATTAAGAACTGACGAAGCAGGTTTCAGTGCAACTTTTCGCTACACATTCCAGTCTGCAAAAGGGGTGAAAATACCTCTGCTTGGACGTCTGAATATGACTAATAAAACCGATATTGACCTTGATATAAGTTATACTTCGAATAGTTCCAAAATATTTAATACCGTAACCAACGAGTGGGATTATTCCAATAATAAGAATACATTTAAGGTTGAGCCCAGGGTGGCTTACAATTTCAGCAGAGATATCAATGCAGGACTCACAGCCCGTTACGAAGCCCAGAAAAACCTGAAAGAAGGAACCTCGACCACGACTACAGCTATTAATATCTGGGTCGAATTCAAATTCTAAAATGAGGGAAAAAGACTACTCCCGTCTGATCGCAGTCGGAGACATTCATGGGCAGTTCGATATGCTGCAAGAGTTGATGGGAAAGATCGATCCTTCTGATAGAGATTTTTTTGTCTTTATCGGAGATTATATCGATAGAGGAAAAAAAAGCCGCGAAGTGGTTGACTATCTGATAAATTTCAAAAAGGAATATAGATCGGTTTTTCTTCGGGGCAATCATGAGGATATGCTCCTGGATCTTCTGGGATTGGATGAGGAAGCAATTTACGGTTTGTATTATGAGGGCAATGGAGGAATATTTACTGCGCTATCATATGGAGATGTCGGTTCGACAGTCGCTGATTTGGGACATCTTATACCACAAGAGCATTTGGAATTTATTAAGGACACGAAGATATTTTTTGAAACAGATCATTATTATTTTGCACATGGCGGGGTGATGCCGGGAGTTCCTTTTGGTGAGCAGAAACGGGAAGTGCTTATATGGATACGGCATCAATTTATTAATTATCCAACCGGTTTGGGTAAGATCGTTGTTTTCGGACATAGCCCACAGCGCAGAGTGCTTATTACAGTTGATAAAATTGGTATAGATACAGGAGCGGGATATTTCAAAAAATTAAGTGCGATCGATCTATTCACAAAGGAAATTTTTCAGGTGAGTTATCGGTATGGAGGATTTTCGGAATATATGTTTTCGATATAGCTTCACTATCGTATCTGAAGTTTGTGGAACGACAGCGTACAGGGGGTAAATTAAGCAGATCCCGATTTATCAGGAGAAGTTAGTTACACTCTGTTATATGAAGTTAAGGTGCAATTCTTATTGGTAATTGATCTCTCCTAAATCTTTCCTCACTTTTAGTATATTTAACCTCAAATCAAAAATGTCATCTTCAATAATCTTCCAAGTTCGCTCTAAATTTACTCCGAAGTATTCATGAATAAGAATGTCCCTCATTCCTGCAATCTTCTTCCATGGTATTTCTGGGTATCTGTCTCTGAAATCCTGTGGAATATTCTTTACTGCTTCACCTATAATTTCCAATCGTCTTAAAACAGCATCCTGAATTTGGGTATTCTCTAAAAACTCATCCCTACCAATTTCTTTTGTGTATTCCTCTATCTTCTCAATGCATTCCAAAATATCCTCGATATGTACTTGCATATTTCTTCTCATAAGATTACGACCTGTTCTTTCAAGATTCTGTCTCTAAGAAGAGGTTTGATTGTATTATACTCCACTAAATCTACTTTTCTCCCCAACACTTCTTCAATTTCAAGTTTAAGTCCTACAAAATCTAGTAGACTAATATCTTTTTCAATCTCTACCAATATATCAATATCGCTATCATCTCTCATCTCCCCTCGAACATAAGAGCCAAATAATCCTACCCTTGTAACTCCATAGCGGAGTAAAATTGGAAGAATTTTTTGCTTTATTTTCGCTATATCTATTTGCATATTATCACTTTATCCGTCATTTTATATAACGATATTTATTTATCACTCAACTCCAGTTCGTTAAAAACGAGTCTTAATTTTATTTAATGTATTTTTCATATAAATTTTTATAATCTGTCAATAAGTTTGCAGAAATTAATGAATTAAGATATAGAAATAATTGAATGTGATCATTTGAGTACAAATGATTCTACAACGCTCTCTTCCTCATTACAGTTTTACGTCTATGCGAGAATACTGGATTCCCTTTTTTGATGGAATGACATCTCTTTTTAGTTGTGGATATATCTCTGTGTTCTCTGTGCTCTCTGTGGTTAATATCCATATCTGTAAAAATCAAAAATTATACCTCAATGACATTCCCAAACCCTCAAATTCCAGATCTAATTTTTTCTTTTTCTCATTAAAATTAAACAACCTTGCATCTACATAGGCATCGAGCACAGCAAGTAGCTTCACTGTCGCCCACCACCAGAGCATATTCTGCTGCTGCTGATAGTAGTAATTGTACTCATCATAATATGCTTGGTTGTGTGTCTGCTCATACAATGAATAAGCGTCATTCATCTCGATATGATATTGAATAGCTGTTCCAAGTAGCAGCGATTCTGCCAGAATATCTATGCCTGCTTTCACATACTGCTTGTTATATATCTGCCCGCCGCCGGGTATGATGGACCAGAGCAATGCTTTTGTGGAACTACGTCCTGTGTTATATGGTTTTTCTTCTGCAATAAGATTTATGGAGAATAGAATAATTATAAGAGCCAGGAGGCAGATCTTTTTCATTGTCCTTCACTTTCTGCTATTTTGACATGCGTCGGTCTCAGGTGAAGTATAAATCCGCAAAGTGTGGGAATGAGTATATTGATTGCAAAGAGAAGCAATGACGCACTTGCTGCCTGCCCCGTACTCATTAAAAGCTGCTTAAAGAAATACACAGAAGCAAGCTCCCGCAATCCAAGTCCGCTAAACGTGATTGGGACGGCATTCACCAGCATCACAATGGAAATGAAGAAGAATGAACTGAAGATGTTCACTTGTCGGAAAGCATTCAGGATGAGATAAAATTGGAAGATATACACAAAAACAAAAAGAAGAGAGATCAGGAATATTTTTGCAATGTGAACTTTTTGTAAAATGGATGTAAACTTCTTAAAGTATGGAAGATGCTGTGCAATATATTTTGAGAAGGACATGAGGAGAAGCACAGCAACCACTGAGATCAAATAATAAAAACTCTGGTAAAAGCTAAGAGAAATGAGTCCGAAAAGCAAGAGAGAGCAAAATGCAAAGAATTTTTCATAGAATGCAAGTACGACCATCTCGTCTTTTTTTGAGTTCGCAATATGAAAAGCTCTTCCGATCTCGCCAAGTCTGGCAGGTGTAAAAATGCTGTAGGAAAAGCTATAAAGTATAGAATAAATTATCTCTTTATTAGAAACTTTTTCTTTACTCAAAGTGACGAGAAATTTCCACCGCATGGATTGCAGGAACAGATTAAGCGGCAGAAGTAAAAGAGCAAGGAGAATCCAGAGAATGTCTGCATCCCGAAGTGCACCGAGTATTTGCTGTGGCTTTATTATAAAGAAAAGAAATATCAGGAAGAGAATACTGATAATGATCTTAAAAACGAGTGTAGATTTCTTTTTTAGCATAATGTCATAGCACACGTAATAGAACGCAGATTTTCACAGATTAAGCAGATAAACG
>JACNJG010000087.1 GCA_014382685.1 Candidatus Cloacimonadota bacterium | reverse complement strand
TTGGAGCAAAATAATATTAGTCGATTTAAAATTATGAGACCGCCTTCATTTCATTTCCGTCTTTACTTTTGTTACGACGTGACAGGACGGCGTGTCAGTCTTCGTTTGTCGCTCCGCTCCAAGCGAAGACTGGTGGAGCTAACGGGGCTCGAACCCGTGACCCTTTGTCTGCCAGACAAATGCTCTCCCAACTGAGCTATAGCCCCACGTGTTGCGTAAAATCTATGTGCGGTTTTTTATGTCAAATTTTGTCTTGTCGGAACTGCTCTTTCAGGATCAGTGCTATCACTTCGGGGATAACTCGTGCAACTTTCTCTGTGCACTGCTCGGAAAAGGTAAATGTATCTTCAACTTCAATAGCATAAATGATAATTTCTTTCGGAAGATGGGCATTGTGCTTTTTCATGAGCTCGAGTGCATCGAACATATTCATATCGTGTGGTGAACTGTGGTGAAGCGTGGTTTTGAATTCCTCAATTCCAAGCTTGTAATATGTTCCTGGCTGATTGTTCTTTGTTTTAATAGAATCAATAAGGATCAGCTTGTCATATCCGATTATTTCATCTACGACACGAAATCCGGCTGCACTCGCTTCAATAACGTCAATATCAGGCAGCTTTTCTTTTATCTGCCTTGCGATGTGAATACCTACTCCGTCATCAGAGAGGATAGTGTTACCAAGTCCAAGAACAATGGTTTTCACACTCAGTCTCTGCGAATGGTTTTTACTATCGAATTATCCTTATCGTGAACGTTTATGATAAGAGGAGTAGAACCGGGCAAAGAATGGGTCGCACATGCCATGCAGGGATCGTACGCGCGGAATGCCATCTCCACCATATTGAGTAAGCCGTCATCAACCTTGCCGTTCTTAATAAGTGCCTTAGCAGCTTTTGCAATAGACAAGGACATTGCTGCTGAATTGCAAACAGTTGCAACAATGAGGTTCACTGCTGTCACCATTCCCTGCTCGTCAGTTTTGTAATGATGAATCAGTGTACCGCGCGCAGCTTCAACTATGCCGACGCCTTCGGTTGGAGTGTCTGTGGGGATATTTCTGATATCGGGAGAGGTGATCGTCTTATCTTCGAGCAGCTCAACAATATGTTCTGCTGCATATAAAGCTTCGATAAGACGAGCCCAGTGGAAAGCAAGGGTGTTATGTGCAGGCTTTCCGCCGAGGGTTTCATACATACGCTCGTATTCTTCTTGGGCAAAAGGGGTTGCCATTCCGTCGGAAACATTAAGACGCGCGAGGGGTGCCACGCGGAATATTCCGCTCTCTTTCCCCTCTTTGAAGCCCTTCCAACCAATATTTTTGAGGAAGGGGAATTTCATATAACTCCATGGCTCGACGTGTTCTGCAATCTGTTTCAGATATTCATCAGGTCCGAATTTTACGAACTCCTTGCCGTCAGGATCGACCACGCGTACTTTACCATCATAGAAATTCACCTTATTATTTTCATCGACCAAGCCCATATAATAGGTTTTGTGTTTGTAAATATCTCCCAAAATGAGATCAACATAGGCATTGTTGCCAAGCACGATATTATTGAAGATCTCGATGCTCTCTTTTGCAAATTCCCGTGCATCTATTGCAATTTTGAGGAATTCCTTCCTTTTTTCTTCAGTTAATCCCTTTGATACACCGCCGGGAAGTCCACCAACCGGATGGATGATCCTTCCTGAAAGATATGTAACGATATTTCTTATCTGCCTGCGGTTTTTTATGACTCTGGTTCCAATTTCCAGACCGACTTTTGCGATAACGCCGAGGATATTGCGATCCTTTTTGGGAGCAGAAGGTGTGACCACGAAGTCCGGTCCGCCAAGAAAGAAAAAGTGTAGCATGTGGTCTTCAAAGATGTAGGAACTATACACAAGCTGACGCAATTTCTTTGCTGTTTCAGTGGGTTGAACATTATACACTGCATCGACAGTTTTCGTGGAAGCCATGTGATGAGCCATTGGGCACACACCGCAGATACGTGGTGTAATACGTGGAAGCTCTTCGACTGGTCGATCGATACAGAATTGCTCAAAGCCCTTCAATTCCGGAATTTGCAGATAGGCATTTTCCACATTGCCGTCATCATTCAAAAATATTTCTATTTTACCATGACCTTCCAGTCTGGTAATAGGATCTATAGTAACTTTTGTACCCATGATAGATTATTTCTCCTCTTTTGAATCGGTCATAATTTTTCTGCGAAAATGGGATTTTGCAAGAGAGAATCGGTAGAATAAGCCGGCAGGATCGACTATCTGATCCAGCAGTTTCTGAACATCAGCTTCACTCATGTCCTCCTCGCCTTCAAGTCCGACTACAGAAGCCAGGGCAGCGATCATTTTTGCGCCCACATCATGCACCTCTGAAGGAGGTCCATAACAGCCCCTGCACGGCATGTTAGCTGCAATACAGCGTCCGTCATTCTCGCCGTTGCAACCCGAGCGTGTAACAGGTCCCATACAGATAATGCCCTGAGCAAGAAAGCATTTTTCAGGATCGATTTCTACTAATGAGACACGATTTATTTTATCTATTGATAATTTTTCGGGTTTTGAATCATTTCTGGAGCACACTTCGCAGAGTGCTTTGTTTGGAGCGAGCACGCTTCCTTTTGTAGGAAGATCTCCACTCAAAATAGTGGTAATTGCCTGCATGGTAAGGTAAGGAGCCGGAGAACAGCCGGGAAGGTAGTAGTCAACATCTATGACCTGATCAGTTGTTTTGACAGTATCATAGAATCTGGGAAGATACAGCTCACCTTCCGGAACTTCCGAAACCTCTTGAGGAACCACGCCGTCAGGGTTATCAACAGAAGGACATTTGCCGCCATAGGATGAAGCAAAGATCGATTCTCTGTCCCAGAAATTTGCCAGCCCGGGAATTCCACCAAGCTGTGAACATGCACCAAAAGACACGATGAGCTGCGATTTTTTCCGAAGAAGTATTGCCATCTCTTCCTGCTCGCCTGTGCGGATGGCTCCATTTATGAAACACACAGTAATCTCATTATCCTGCATATTTTTCACGTCTTCAGTTTTGAAATCCATGGCACAGGGCCAGAATACTATATTAACCAGTTCTGCAACTTTCAATATATCTTCATGCAGATCGATGATCGCTTCTTCACATCCACCACATGATGCGCACCAATAAAAGGCAACTTTCGGCTTTGCCATTAAACCTCCAAATATTTAACCACGAATTAACACTAATTTTCTCGAATTATAAAACTACTCTTTTATTCTCCCAGTTTTGAGAATAAAAAATAAATTTCATTGCCAGTCCAACAATTCCACAGGAAAGGTCTTTATAAATAAGCTTCTTTTTGTCATTTTTCGTGCTCATTCGTGACAATTCGCTTGCCACGTCGTATTCGCCAACTGGCGGAGAAGACGGGTGATTCCTTAATTTTTTCAAATTATAACACTATTCTTTCATATTCCAAACTTTGAGAATGAAAATTAAATATCATTGCCAAGTGTAATCCAGTTGCTTTCAAATAATTGATCGCTTGAGCTTTATGAACATCAGTAATTTTATCAACTGTCTTAAGCTCTAATATTATCTTATCTTCTACAAGAATATCTGCAATATAGTTACCAACGATTTCATTTTGAAAGAAAACCTTAATCGAGCTCTGTTGTTCAGCTTGAATTTGTTCATTTCTAAACAACACCATTAAAGCATTTTCATATACCTTTTCCAAGAATCCAGGTCCCAATTCTCTATGAGCTTGCATTGCCAGCCCTACAATTTTATATGAAAGGTCTTTATAAATAAGTTCCATTTTGTTATTTTTCGTGTCCATTCGAGTTAATCCGTGGTTTCATTGTGGTTTCTTATCTTAATGTTCCTTGATAATCTGTCGTATGTTGACGTTCTTTGACGGATGCAGGTGTGTAATCAGGAAGGATCATTGGTGAGATGTGTTTTTTATCTACTCCGATCTTCTCAACTTCTTTGTCATATTCAGTGATGTGAGAGAGGGTAAGTGCGACGGTTTTTGCTTTCTTCGCATACTGTGCAGCATAGATACCTGCTCGACGTCCAAACACAATAAGGTCAAGCTGGGAATTTCCCATCAAACGATTACGACCGTGAATGCCGCCTGAAGCTTCACCTGCCACAAAAAGACCATTCACACTGGTTTCACAATGATCATTTATTTCAATTCCACCATTTTGATAATGAAGTGTGGGGAATACAAGAATGGGATCTTTGGTTATATCGACATCAAAACGCTCAAACTGACGGAGCATAGCAGGCAGATTTTTCTTAATTGTGCCGGGTCCGCTTAATTTTTCAATTAATGGGGAATCAAGCCAGATACCGACCTGTCCACCGGGTGTATCGATACCCATGCCACGTTCTGTACATTCACGGATGAAAGCGGATGCTTCAATATCACGTGGTTCAAGTGGATGAACAAATAATTCACCATTGCTATTTACGGGTTGTGCACCAAGCCCGCGAATTTTTTCGGTGCAAAGAAATCCAAGGATTTGTGGAGGATACACAGCACCTGTCGGGTGATACTGCACAGAATCCATAAACAACAGATTTGCTCCGACACGATATGCGATCACAAGTCCGTCTGCAGTTGCACCATAGTGATTGGTGGTTTCATAGCCCTTTATATGAAGACGTCCAAAACCGCCTGTTGCAATAATAGTAGCTTTTGCTTTGACCGTGTAGTAATTTCTATTTTCAAGATGGTAGAGCACTGCACCGGCAACATTTCCGTTACTATCTTTGATAAGTTCTACAACTGGTTGATGTTCGAGTATCTTTATCTTGTCGGGTCGGTTTAGCACTTCGTCACGAATAGTTCGGCAAATTGCTGCACCGGTATAGTCCCGGGCTGAATGCATACGTGGACGGCAGGTTCCCCCGCCTGATTTTGTAAGCATTGTTCCATCTTCATTTCTATCGAACATAACTCCAAGTTCCTGAAGCCAATGGATCGCATCCGGAGCTTCCGAGACGAGTGCCTTTGCCAGATCGGGTTTATTATCAAAGTGCCCACCGCCGATCACATCGAGGTAATGAAGCACGGGATTATCATCAGGAAGAACTGCTGCCTGAATTCCACCTTGAGCCATCATTGAGTTGGAATCTCCAATTCGAAGTTTCGTGACAAGTAGTACATCAGCTCCGTTTTCCGCAGCAAGAAGTGATGCAGAGAATCCTGCTGAGCCAGCTCCGATAACAAGAACATCAGTTTCATAGTCAGGATGTTTCAGATCGAAATATTCCGGTTTGATCCTTGAGTATGCCTCAAGTTCATCAACAACCTCAGTTGTGATACTCTCACCTTTGTTAGGTCCGATACGCACTTTTTTGCGAGCATCTTTCTTATAGTCAGGGTGGAAGTTATCAAGTACTTCCTGTCGTTCTTCTTCAGACATCATCGGGAAGATCGCCTTGCCTGAACGTGCAAGTTTCAATCGCTCAGGTCGTGTCTTTTCGACCTTTTTGATCGATTTGCGCATATATTCTGGATACATATCTATTCTCCTAAACTTTTAAATTTATCCTGTTTTGATATCGCGATCATAGTATCGCTTCTTCACGGTTTCTTTATCTGATTTTGTAAGTTTTTGAAGTTCTTCTTCATAAAAGCCTTCTGCAATTTCTTTGACTCGCTTTTCAAGGTCTGGGCTTTTAGGAAGAAGATACTTTCCTGTGAGACGGCGTGCAAGGATGGCAGCATTATACTGCACGATCTCTGCGGGGCATCGCAGAGCGCATAACCCACAGCGGATACAGTCAAAAGAAAGGTCAGCCGCTTTTGCGATATCGCCACGAATAAGTGCCTGCACATAATCCATCACCTCGATATCCTGAGGGCATGCCTTTGTACACGTATTGCATCCCACGCATCTGAACAGGATTGGATAAAGTGTTTTGAAAGCTTCGATGTCAGGTTCTACCTTGTTTATATCGTATATTGGTTTTTCCGCAGGAACAAAAGGTATCTGTGCGATGTTCATACCGTCCGTTACAACTGTCTGGCATGCGAGACCTGCCTGCAATTTGTAATCTCCCTTTTCTCTGTACAGGGTTGCACAGGCGCCGCAGAAACCTTCGCGACAGCCCACGCCAACGGTAAGTTGGAATCCTGCATATTCCATTGCACTGATTATGGTTGATCCTTCGGGCACATCAAAACCTTCCCCTAAAATATATACTTTCATCATGGGAACGTTCTTAGGCATTATGATTCCTCCTAATATTATTAAAAATTAATTCAAACAAGAACTTTTCACTTTTCATTTCGTATTCATTCACAATTAATTTTTGGAATAGGACCCAATTTTTTGATCTGGTCTGTAAATTCTTTCATAGTATTGGCGAATTTTTTTCCTTCGCTTGCCGAGATCCATTCAAGGCGAAGACGATTGGTATTCAGACCTAATTGTTCCAATACTTTTTTAAGTAAAATTATTCTTCTTTTTGTCTTATAATTTCCACTTTGATAATGACAATCACCGGGATGGCATCCGCCGATGAACACACCGTCACATCCTTTGCTAAATGCAAGAAGTATATGCTGCGGGTCCACTCGTGATGAGCATAGTGTCTTAATAACTACACCGTTTGGCGGATACTTCATTCGTGATGTACCGGCAAGATCTGCGCCGGAATATGTACACCATTTACACAAGAAACAGACAATCTTTGGCTCAAAATCTTTCATGCGATTTCCTACCCCACATGTATATTGGGCGAGCTATTTGCCGCTCGCAATTATTTTGATCATATTATCGATCTGGTCATCAGTCAGGTTTTTTTGCTGCGCAGCACCGGACGGGCATGCACTGATACAGGCACCGCAGCCCTCACAGAGTATTTCATTAACTTCTACCACTTTGGAAACTTCATTCAGTTCACGAGCGCCGTAGGGACAGGTTCCCACACATATCGTACAGCCGGAGCACAGGTCTTCATCTACATAAGCTATAATTGGTGAGTGATATATCTTGTCGCTGGAAAGCAGAATAAGAGCTTTGGAAGCAGCTCCTGATGCCTGGGATACAGAGTCGGGAATGTCACGTGGTCCCTGCGAAGTGCCGGCAAGATAAAATCCCGCCTGTAAACTTTCTACTGGACGCAGTTTGGGATGTGCTTCAGAAAGGAATCCCTTGTCATCCGTATTGATCTTCAAGGTTTTCACGAGATCATGAGAGCCCTCACTCGGCACGATTCCCATTGCAAGTACAACAAGATCGGCTTTTACTTCGATCTTTTTGCCGCTGAGCGTGTCCATACCCATGACGATCATCTTATCGCCTTCTTTATATATCTTAGCAACTTTACCGCGTATATACAAGATGCCTTCTTCGGACACTGCCTGCTGGACAAATTCTTCATAACGCTTACCTCCTGCTCGAATATCTATATAAAAGATATATGGCTGTCCGTTGTGAATTTTATGTTTATAGAGTTTAGCGTGTTTGAGTGTGTACATACAGCATATCTTTGAACAATATGAGAGATGATGTTCCGGGTCACGCGAGCCGGAGCATTGAACAAAAACGATCTCTTTGGGAACTTTGCCGTCAGAGGGTCGATATATTTCACCACCTGTAGGACCGGTTGCAGAGAGGATTCGCTCGAACTGCAAACTCGTGATCACGTCGGGATATTTACCATATCCGTATTCAGGAATATTTTCAACAGGATAAAGGTCAAAGCCGGTTGCTATTATTACTGCGCCGACTTCTTCTTCAATGATCATATCTGTTGCATCATAATTTATAGCTTCGGCAGTACATTTTTCACGGCATTTGCCACATGCAATAGGTTCGAGACCAAGGCAATTTTCCAAATCGAGTGTATAGGTCGCCGGAATTGCCTGAGGGAAAGGAATATATATTGCCTTTCTCCACGAAAGCCCTTCTTCCTGTTCGTTTGGCACAAGTACCGGACATACTTCTGTACAGTCGTCGCAGAGATTGCATTTATGAGGATCGACATACAGAGCTTTTCGCTTGATCTTTACATTGAAATTCCCGATATATCCATCGATGCTTTCCACCTCACTATTAACATAGAGTTTAATATTTTTATGTTTGTTGAGAGCCACCATTTTCGGAGTGAGAATACACTGAGAGCAGTCGAGTGTCGGAAAGGTTTCAGAAAGCTGGATCATGTGCCCACCAATTGAGGGCTTCTTTTCAACCATAATAACTTCGAAACCTGCATCTGCAATATCCAACGCTGCCTGGATGCCTGCAATGCCGCCACCGATAACAAGGGCTTTCTTTGTCACCGGTGCAGAAACCGGATATAGAGATTCGTTTAGTTTAAGTTTTTCAATCGCTGTTTTAATGATAAGTCTTGCCTTGTGTGTTGCCTGTTCTATATTAGTATGAACCCAGCTACATTGCTCGCGGATATTTGCGATTTCCATTTGATATTCATTAAGACCGGATTCCTTAAGCACAGCTTGGAATGTCGATTCGTGCAAGGTGGGAGAGCAGGCAGCAACGACCACACCACCAAGTTTATTCTCGCGTATTGCATCTTGTATATGATTCTGTCCGGGATCGGAGCACATGAACATATAATTTTCTATATAGGCAACACCCGGATAGTCTGCCAGTTCTTCGGTGAGCCGTTCGACATCAACAGCACCTTTAATATTTATACCGCAATGGCAGATAAAAACGCCGATTTTTTTCATTATAATCCTCTATATTAAACCTTTTTCTTTTAACAGGGGCACGGGATTGATATAATGCAGTTTCTTCCATTCTTTATTCCACTTCTGCCCGAGGGCAAGAGCCATAAGTTCGGTAAAGTAGAATACAGGCATGGTTGAAAATTCTAAAAATTCTTCAGATGTTTCCTTTTGTCGCTGATCGAGATTAAACGCACAGAGAGGACAGCTTGTGATAAGCGCTTCACATCCTGCATTGCGTGCAGAATTTATTATCTCAAAGGTTCTCTTGACCGTAATATCTTTTTCAGTAATGGTTTGATAGGCACCGCAGCATTCCAGCCGATAGGGAAATACAACTCCTTCACCGCCAATTGTATCCACAAGTTCTTCCATTATAGTCGGATCTTCAAAATCATCGATGGCAAGTTCCTTGGGACGCACGAGAAGGCAGCCATAGTAAGCGCCGATCTTCAGGTCCTTAAGAGGTTTTGTGACCTTTTTCTTTATTTCATCAAAGGTTATTCTGTCTTTAAGAATACTGAGAAGATGTACTACATCGGTCGTTCCCTTGAATTTTGCTTCTTCCCTATACATGAAGTCATTGACCTTGCGCAGATTTTCTTCATCATTAAGAATGAATTCCTTTGCTCTTTTCAGTGTATTGTAGCACATACTGCATAGGGTTACAAGTTCATCATATCCCTGATTTTCAGCACGAAGCAGATTCCTGATCGAAGAAAGCTGGAGCATTAGATCGTCAGTCGTCATCGAGAACACAGTACCACAGCAGATCCAGTTTTCCATTTCTTCGAGAGGATGACCGAGAACTTCCATAACTTGCATAGCAGAATCTTCGAAATGCTTGGCATTTGTCTTCAATGTGCAGCCCGGAAAATATCCAAGTTTCATACTATATTCCTTTTAAATTTCATATTAATAGAAGTCAGGAGACAGAAGTCAGGAATCAGGAGATTTGTTTTTTGATAATGAGGTTTGAATTGATTTGATGTAAGTTGAGAGCAATTTGCTAACTTCTATAAGCAGATCAGACATCTCACTATTTTCTCCATATTCAAGATCTTTTGATAGAATTAAATAATATCTACATTCTTCAAGTGATCCTTGAGCTATATTAAAGAACCTGACTTTATCTTTTTTTCCTTTTTTCTTAAAGCCTTCTGCGATATTAGCGGGAATAGATATTGCAGCTCGTCTAAATTGAGAAGTCAATCCATAGGTTTCCATTTTCGGAAAATTGGATGTAAATTTATATACCGACAAGACGAATTGGTGTGCTTTTTGCCATACAACTAATTCTTGAAAGCTTCTTGCCGGCTTGCCATCATTCTGACTTCTGTATTTTGTATTCTGTATTCTCATAAATTTATCCTGTTAACTTACGAAATGCACTGACCAATGCAATTTGCGGGAGGTCTTTGAGGTCTTTTGATTTTATATCTTCGGGTTTAAGAGTGCCCTCGCGCTGACGAAGATTGATGGTGCGAAGTGCTTCCATAACTTTTGCAACTTCGATACCCTTTGGACAGCGTGCTGAGCACTGCAGGCATGTCGAACAGATCCAGATAGTCCTTGAATTAAGTATTTCATCCACACAACCGAGTTGAATAAGACGTATGACCTGGTTTGGAGAGTAGTCCATGTAATCTGTGACGGGGCAGCCGGAAGAGCAGATCCCACACTGATAACAATCAAACACATTCTGTCCTGAGATATCTTCAATTTTATCAACAAGAGAGTTTTTTATTCTTTCGCGAGTGATCTTTAAACTCATTATTGTTCCTCATTATAATCAAAACCTGCCTGAAAAGCTTTCATGTTCAGGTCAATGAATTTGCTGGGTACAGAATCTGCGATGGCTTCCTGCATTGCTTCGGGGGAAACGATCTTTGCCTGCTTTGTTGCGAATCCCAGCATGACAATGTTTGCAACGATCTTTTTGCCAAGTTCCTCAGCGAGACGTGTTGCAGGGATTCCTTTTGCAATAAAATCTTTATGTGACTGTAATTTTTCCACAAGATCAGTATCATATAATAGGATGCCGCCTTTTTTCAGGATCGGCAGAAAAGTATCGTATCCTTCTTGGGACATGGCAATGAGAACATCGGCAGTATCGACAAGCGGATATTCAACATTATCGGATGAAATAACTACCTGCGAGCTACAGGCGCCGCCACGTGCTGCCGGTCCGTATGCCTGGGTCATAGAAGAGTGTTGCCGGTCATATATTGAAGCTGCTTTTCCAATAATGAAGGAAGAGAGGATAATACCCTGCCCGCCGAATCCTGATATTTTAACTCTGAGTTCACTCATGTATTGCTCCTGATAAATTACGATTCTCTACTTGCTGTATATTTTAGAAATGTTTTATGGTGAATTTTTTTGGAATTGCTTTGCATCTCTTCCCAGTCCGTAAATTTTTCTACCCGAGATTTAATACCGGATTGGACATTTTCCCAGAAAGTTGGCCTGTCTTCATTTACGAACTCACCGCATACAATCTCATTGTCCATGTTAAGAGGTATCTTTGTGGGGTCTGCATCATGATCTATGATGGCGCGAGTTTGGAATTCTTTGAGCATATCAAGTCCTGTTCCACCTTTATTTTTTCTGGCAAAAACTGTTGGGCAGGGAGAAACGATCTCGATGAAACAGAATCCCTTTTTCTTAGCAGCAGTTGCAATGGAATCTGTCAAACGACGGGCATGCATGGTGGTCCAACGTGCCACGTAACTTGCACCGGATGCTGCAGCAAGTCCTACCAGATTGAAGGGCATCTCATAGTTGCCAAAGGGAGCTGTAGAGCTGTATGCTCCAAGCGGAGTGGTCGGGGCATTTTGACCGCCTGTCATACCATATATAAAATTATTCACGCAAATCACATTAATATCAACATTCCTTCTCGCTGCATGGATGAGATGGTTTCCACCGATTGCAAAAAGGTCACCATCACCTGAAAATACAACCACTGTTAGATCGCGGTTTGCGAGTTTTAGCCCTGTTGCAAAGGGTATCGCTCTTCCATGTGTCGTATGATAGGAATCAAGACGTAGATAACCGGCAACTCGACCGGTACAGCCGATGCCTGAGACTATTGCTGTTTTATCATAAGATACACCTGCTTTTTTCAAACCTTCCACAAAGGATGTTACTGCAGAACCAAGCCCGCATCCGGAACACCAGATATGAGGCATTCTATCCATCCTCAGGATATCTTCCATTGGATGAGGTTTTTCTTGTAATTGAGCTGTATTATTTGCCATGTGCGACCTCTTCAATTGCGTGCAGCACGTCTTCAAATTTATGTATGCCTCCGCCGGGATGGGGAACGAGTTTGACAATAGAATCATTATGTGCACATCGTTCCACTTCGAGTGATATCTGCCCGAGATTCATTTCCGGAACTACGAAACCTGCAACTTTTTCAGAGAGCTTGCGGATTTTTTCTTCTGGAAAGGGCCATACTGTTTTCAGGCGTAAATAACCGATTTTTATTCCCTTTTTCTTTGCCATTGTGAGCGCTGGAAGTATGGTTCGCGATGTAATTCCATAGGAAATGACAATCACATCAGCGCCCTCGATGTCATACTCCTCAGTAAGAGAAATATCATCAATATGATTTTTGATCTTGTTCACAAGACGGGGTACGAGCTCGTTCTGGCATTCGAAGCTCATGTCCGGATAGCCACGTTTGTCATGGGTTAGTCCTGTAGTATGATAGCGATATCCATCGCCGGCTTTTGCGAAATCCGGGATGAGATCTTTACCGTAATCGTAAGGGAGATAATCTTCCGGTTTTTTTGTAGTATATTTTCTGTTTATGATTTCAAGTTCTTCAACTGGAGGAATGACAACTTTTTCGGTCATGTGTCCGACAAGTGCGTCTGCCATAAGGAATACAGGCAATCTGTACTTCTCTGAAAAATTGAAAGCAGTTACTGTCAGATCGAAGAATTCCTGAGGGGAATTTGGTACAAGAGAGATACTTCCATAGTCACCATGCGAACCCCAGCGAGCTTGCATCATGTCGGATTGTCCCCAGGATGTTGGAAGTCCGGTCGAAGGTCCACCTCTTTGAACATTCACCACAACGCATGGGGCTTCCATCATCATACCAAGTCCGATATTCTCGGTCATAAGCGAGATACCCGGTCCGGATGTTGCGGTCATAGATTTTGCACCCGCCCATGAAGCACCGAGTATGCCTGCTATGGAAGCGATCTCGTCTTCATATTGTATAAATACTCCTTGAAGAAGAGGTAGTCTCAATGCCATACGTTCTGCGATTTCCGATGCTGGAGTGATGGGATAGCCGCCAAAGAAACGGCAGCCCGCAGCGATTGCCCCTTCTGCACAAGCGATATCGCCCTGCATGAAAAATTCACCTATTAATCGTGATTTTTTAAACACTACTCCTCCTTCTCGGTTACAAATATTGCAAAATCAGGACAGATCATTTCACATAAGCCACAAAAAGTACACATGTCCGGTTTTGCTATAACAGGAGGATGATATCCCTTTTTATTAAAATCTTCGGAAAGTTCAAGTACATCTCTCGGACAGTACTCGATACAGAAAGAACATCCCTTGCATCTGTCATCGATGATATGGATCTCTCCGCATATTGTTTTGGGTTTTTCTTTCCCAAATGGTTTTTCCCAAAATCTCATTAAAAACTCCTTGAATTTGAGACTTGAAATTTGAAATGTGAAATTTGAAATGTGAAATATTTTGCCTGGAGTCTTTTATCAAATTTCATAAAAAATTCTTTCATATTTTATTTATTTAACCCAGTTTCGAATTTCAAGTATCAAGTTTCAACCTTGTATTTTTCAACACCATCTTTATAAATATCATTTCCATAAATATCATTTGCAACTATGCATGGAAAATCTTCAACTTTGAGTTCACGGATCGCTTCTGTGCCAAGATCGTCATAAGCAATTACTTTTGCTTCTTTTATCGATTTGGCAACAACCACTGCAGCACCGCCGATTGCAGCGAGATAGACTGCTTTATTTTTTTTCATGGAATCTATAACTTTTTGGTTGCGAGGTCCTTTGCCGATCATGCCTTTAAGTCCGACATCCATGAGCGCAGGTGCATAAGGGTCCATTCTGTAACTCGTTGTAGGACCTGCAGAGCCGATTGGTTTTCCGGGAGGTGCCGGAGCCGGACCGACATAATAAATTATTTGTCCTTTTATATCAAAAGGAAGGTCTTTTCCTGCTTCGACAAGCTCGACCAGGCGTTTGTGTGCTGCATCTCTACCTGTGTAGATCGTTCCGGTAATAAGTACTTTATCGCCGATAGAAAGTTTGGAAACATCTTCATCAGTAAAAGGAGTTGTTAATCGTATTGTTTGTGGCATGTGAGCTCCTTCTTAGATAACCGCACTTTTATGTCGTGCAGCATGACATTGAATGTTCACTGCAACGGGCATCGATGCAATATGGCAGGGTTTATACATGATGGACACGCCAAGGGCAGTTGTTCTGCCGCCGAATCCCTGGGGACCGATACCAAGTTTATTTACTTTTTCCAGAATTTCTTCTTCTATCCTTGCCCACTTTTCTTCAGGATGAGATTCATTAAGAGGACGGAGAAGAGCTTTTTTGGCAAGAAGTGCACTTTGCTCAAAGTTACCACCAAGACCAATACCTACAACGATCGGAGGACAGGGATTTCCACCGGAACGGCTTACGCGGTCAACAACAAAATCAACTACACCCTCGATGCCGTCGGCAGCTTTCATCATTTTCACTTCGCTCATATTTTCTGAGCCGCCGCCTTTTGGTGCGACAATGATCTTGATCTTTTCGCCGGGTACAATATCAGTATAAATGAGTGCAGGGGTATTATCTTTTGTGTTCACGCGGTCAATGATCGGATCGTTAACAATGGATTTCCTGAGATAGCCATCTTTGTAGCCCTGACGAACACCTTCATTGATAGCTTCATAGAAATCTCCACCGAAAAGATGAACATCCTGTCCGAGCTCAATAAAAACAACAGCCACACCTGTATCCTGGCATGACGGCATTTTTTCGTTTGCAGCAAGTTCATAGTTTTCCAAAAGGATGGAAAGCACTTCTTTTGCAGTTGCGGACTCTTCCTTCTCGTAGAATTCCTTGATCTTGTCCAAAACATCTTCACCAATGTAATAATTGGCATCGATACACAGTTTTTTTACAATGGGAATGATTTCATTTACATCGATTTCTCTCACTAAAAACTCCTAAAAAAAATTTAACCACGAAAAACACGAAAAAAGGATTTAAGAATAATATCCTGTTCAATATTAATTTGTTGGTTTTGTGTATTGTTTGGTTCATAATATTTTACCTTATGATAATACTTCTTTTGTTGCTTGCCCGACATCTGCAGGAGATTTGCATACACGCACACCTGCCTGTTCCAATGCAGACATTTTTTCCTGAGCCGTTCCCTTGCTGCCTGCAATGATAGCGCCTGCATGTCCCATTCGTTTTCCTTTGGGAGCAGTCTGTCCTGCGATGAAGGCAACAACAGGTTTTGTCATATTATTTTTTATATAATGAGCTGCCTGGATTTCGAGGTCTCCGCCGATCTCGCCTATCATAACAACTGCATGAGTTTCGGGATCTTCTTCGAAAAGTTTCAGTAAATCTATAAATGTCGAGCCGATGATCGGATCACCACCAATACCAATGGCTGTAGTAATTCCCAGTCCTGCGTTCACAACCTGATTGGCTGCTTCGTAAGTGAGGGTTCCGGATTTTGAGATGACTCCCACATTTCCTTTTTTAAAGATATTGCCAGGCATAATACCGATCTTTGCTTCTTCTGCTGTGATGATACCCGGGCAGTTCGGTCCGATAAGCACCGCACCTTTTTTTGCCACATACATTTTTGCATACATGACATCCTGTGTGGGAATGCCTTCGGAAATGCAGACTATGACTTTGATGCCGCCATCAGCAGCTTCCATTATTGCATCAGCAGCGAATGATGGGGGAACAAGGATCAGAGAAGTGTCAGCTCCGGTATGTTCAACCGCATCTTTAACTGTACTGAAAACAGGTCGATCAAGATGGGTTTGACCTCCTTTGCCGGGAGTAACGCCACCAACAATATTAGTTCCGTACTCAATGCATTGTTCTGCGTGGAAGGTAGCTTCTTTGCCGGTAAAACCCTGTACTATTACTTTTGAATTTCTATTTACTAAAATACCCATGATCACACTCCCCGTGCTGCATTAACTGCTTTCTGAGCTCCATCGGCAAGACTGGTCGCAGTAATGATATTTGGAATGTGTGCTTTTTGTAGGATTTCCGCAGCGATTTCTGCGTTTGTCCCATCTAATCGTACAATGACAGGAACAACAATATTGGTCTCTTTTGCAGCATCGAGAATGCCGTTTGCAATGCGGTCGCAGCGAACGATCCCGCCAAAAATGTTCACGAAGATCGCTTTTACATTCTTATCTCTCAGAATGATCTCAAAACCTTTTGCTACGGTTTCAGCAGAAGCATCGCCACCTACATCGAGAAAGTTTGCTGGCTCACCGCCTTTGATTTTGATGATATCCATAGTGGACATCGCAAGACCGGCGCCGTTGACCATACATCCGACATTACCGTCGAGCTTGATGTAGTTCAGGTTAAAATTGCTTGCTTCCAGTTCTGTTGGCTCTTCTTCAGTGAGGTCGCGCATCTCCAGAATGTCTTCGTGTCTGAACAGTGCATTGTCATCAAAATTGATCTTTGCATCCAGTGCAATGAAGGTATCATCATCCTTCAAGACAAGGGGATTTATTTCGATAAGACTTGCATCTTTTTCTTTGTAAAGCTTATATAATGCTCGTGTAAATTTTGCAAAATCACGTGATTGGACTTTATCCAATCCCAGCCCGTTTGCAAGCTCTGCACTGTGAAAATTACGGAAGCCGATCAAAGGATCGATGCGAACTTTGATGATCTTATCGGGAAATTCTGCAGCAACTTTTTCGATCTCCATTCCGCCTTCGGTAGATGCGATCATAACGGGCATTTCTGCTGTGCGGTCAAGAACCAGTCCGAGGTAATATTCTTTTTTTATGGGTGCAACTTCTTCGATATATATCTTTTGAACGAGTTTGCCTTTGGGACCGGTCTGGTGGGTGACCAATTTCATACCCAGCATATTCTCTGCGATTGTTTTTACATCTTCGATCGAGGAAGCGATCTTTACTCCGCCGCCTTTTCCTCTACCCCCGGCATGTATCTGGGCTTTGACTACCCATTTTTCGCTGTTGATCTCCCGGGCTGCTTCTAATGCTTGCTCGGATGTTTCTGCTATTTTACCTTGAGGGATTGTTATTCCGTAATTTTTGAAAAGCTGTTTTGCCTGACATTCATGAATATTCATATGATTTTATCAATCAGAAAAATTTAGTGTGCTCGTAAGAACTCCGCATGTTGGTTGTCAAGTGAAATCGGAATTTTGTGATTTTTTTGAGGAATTTTAACAAATTTATGATGATTATATGAAATATTAATTTCTGATACTCAATCCGCCAGCTGTCGGATTTGATATTACACACCTCCCGGCTAAAGCCGTACTCCTCTTCCGTCTTCATTTCATTTCAGTCTTCGCTACGCTTCAGTCTCCATTTCATTACGACTTGACAGGACGCCCCGACAGGACGCCGAGACAGACAGGACACTGAGATATATGGACATTGGATATTCCATGCCTGCCCCTGTGTAATCTTCTTTTTTTTATTACACTGGGGTTGGATATTGGAT
>JACNJG010000225.1 GCA_014382685.1 Candidatus Cloacimonadota bacterium | reverse complement strand
TTAATTTTTATCTCTTACTCCTGACTCAATTTATTCAATCTGTTCAATTCTCTTTTTCTTGTCGTTTCATTGAGAATTTTTTTTCGCATTCTGATGTTTTTGGGGGTTACTTCCAAGAGTTCATCATCATTGATATATTCAAGTGCCTGCTCCAAACTGAATTGCCTTGACGGGACAAGGTTGATCGCATCGTCAGAGCCGGCTGCACGAACATTTGAGAGTTTTTTACCCTTCACTACGTTCAGCACCAGATCGTTTTCACGCGAATGTTCTCCGACGATCATTCCGGCATACACTTCAACAGCAGGTCCGATGAATAAAATCCCGCGTGCCTGAAAATTAAACAGCGAATATCCGGTAGATGTACCATTTTGCATAGCGATCAAGGCACCGCGGCTTTTCTTTTCCAGATCACCTTTGTAATATTCATATTCATAAAAACTATGATTGATGATACCAGTTCCGCGGGTCGTGGTCATAAATTCGTTCCCGAAACCGATCAAACCGCGAGCAGGAACCTTATATTCCAACCGTGTATAGCCATCAGTACCCGGCACCATATCCAGCATTTCACCTTTTCGTAAACCAAGCATTTCGATAACTGTCCCTACAAATTCATCAGCAACATCTATAACAACAAGCTCGATTGGCTCTGTACGTTTTCCATCAAGCTGACGATAAATAACTTTGGGTGTGGAAACCTGGAATTCAAAACCCTCCCGTCGCATGTTCTCAATAAGAATAGAAAGCTGAAGCTCGCCGCGTCCTTTTACAATGAACTCATCTCCGTTTTCAGTGCCTTCAACCACGATACTGACATTGGTTTGCAGCTCTTTTTGCAATCTATCCCAGATATTTCTCGAAGTTACATATTTTCCTTCTTTTCCGGCAAAAGGAGAATCATTAACTCTGAATGTCATTGAAAGAGTAGGTGCATCGATCTCGATAATTGGAAGTGGTTTTGGATTTTCTTTGCATGCGGCTGTTTCGCCCACATCGACCCGCTCCATTCCAGCGAGAGAAACAATATCTCCGGCAAATGCTTTTTTTACCTCTTTCTTTTTTAATCCTTCATACTGGAAAATTTTGGTGATCCGATAGAGTAATCTTTCTCCGTCGCGTTTTAATAATACAATTTCTTCACCCTGGCTTACTGTTCCATTTGTTATTTTACCCGTTCCTATCTTGCCAAGATAATTATCATATTCGATTGCAGAAACCAGCATTTGAAAGGGCTTGGATTCATCACCTTCCGCATCTTTCACCTTGTGTATGATCGTTTCAAATAACGGGATCAGGTCATCATTTTCATCTTCCAACTCATACCTGGCATAACCATTTTTTCCTGATGCATAAAGTACAGGGAAATCTAATTGGTCATCATTTGCATGCAGGTCGCAGAACAGGTCGAACACCATATCAAGCACCTCGGCAGGTCGTGCATTTGGTCTGTCTATTTTATTGATGATAACGATCGGGTCAATGCCTAATTCAAGAGATTTTTTCAGCACATATTTTGTTTGAGGCATTGGACCTTCAAAAGCATCGACCAGTAACAGAACTGAGTCCACCATTTTCATGATGCGCTGCACTTCGCCGCCAAAATCCGCATGACCGGGTGTATCAACGAAATTTATTTTATAGTCTTTATAGGTAAGGGATGCATTTTTAGAAAATATGGTGATCCCGCGCTCTCTTTCAAGATCATTGCTGTCCATTACGCATTTGGCAATGTTCTGGTTTTCTCTGAATATGCCGGATTGCTTTAGAACTGCGTCCACCAAAGTGGTCTTGCCGTGATCAACATGTGCGATGATAGCGATATTTTTAATTTTTTTCATTATTTCTCATTTTATTTATTTTTAGAGGTAGGAATTAATGCAGCTTCACTCACCCCTCTGACTGTGAATATATTTTCGATAAAGCGTTTATCGGTATCTTACAAATATTCAGGATGATTCTGTTTTAACCAATTAATTACTTCTTGTTTAAATGATGAAACAAAATTTACCAACTCTACAGTTTCTTGTGAGGATACTCCACCGGCACAATCGTATTCTACGGTGTTTCTTTTAGTCCGGCAGGTATTCAGATATTCTGCATCCAAACGTTTTGAGGCACCTAAAATTATCGGCATAGCCATAATCGTACGATAATGCTGCAATGTGTTTTCTGCCATATAACCAGAAGCATATAAGAGAATTGCACACAATTTGAGAGCCGCATTATAGGCAATGCCAAACTGCCAATCGAGAGATATACTTTCTTTAGCATCATGAAGATCGCGCTCTACAATATTCAGCAGATTGTTGATTTCCTGTTTGCTGGTGGAATGATGTTTTAACCAGCCGTTACTTAACCAATTTTGTAAACTCATCTTTTGTTCCCGTAATAAATATTTTATCCGAATTTATAATATTTGAAATGAAATGGTCATCTGAATTTACTCTATTAATAAATTCTGATCTACTAATAACTTGCGGATTGATCTCTTTACCTGTTTTGTCTGAAATACCATAAAGAAGTGATACAACTTCACGAAGACCAATATCCCCAATAACAAAAAGATCTATATCACTATGGGATTTTTGCTTTCCTGATGCAAAGGAACCAAAAATAAAAGCAAATTCGATTGCTGTGGATTGAGAAAGTGCTTCCTTAAATAAAAAAATTGCCCCAACTGTTTTTTGGACAATATTAGTAATATCATGGTAAATTGGGTTTTCTTTGTTTGCACGATAATAAGTGCGATTACCATCTTTTGTCTTATAAATAAGATCAAGTTTTACTAATTTACTTAACTCTCTTTGAACTGTACCAATGGTAAAACCTGATTTACGTTCGATCTCACGCATATGTAACGCAGCATCATCAGAACTAAAAAGAAGTCTGAATATTTCTGCTCTGACCTTGGATGATAAAATTTCAGCAAGCATATTGTATCCTTTTTGCATACATCTGTATGCTTATTTCATACAAAAAAGCAAGTCGTGTTTTCTTTCTGTCCATTTTATTGATAATAACAACTGGATATAATACTAATTCAAGAGATTTTTTCAACACATGTTTTATCTGCAGCATCAGTCCTTCCAACTCATCCACAAGAGTGGTCTTGCCATGATCAACATGTGCGATGATTGCGATATTTTTAATTTTTTTCATTATTCTTCATTCCATGATTATTTCTTTTTTCGTTTGTTGCAACAAAGTTGCCTTATCAAAATTCGGTGGTTTTAGAGTCAATGTATTTGAGGGATTATGTGAAGGAAATACTGCTGAATAGGAGGGAAGAAGTTGAATTTGTTAAAGTTAAAAATTTTTAAAATCTTTTTTCCCATCTTATTTTCCTTATTTTTTTACCACCAGTCTTCGTTCCACTTCAGTCTCCATTTCATT
>JACNJG010000215.1 GCA_014382685.1 Candidatus Cloacimonadota bacterium | reverse complement strand
ATCATTTTTCTCTATTTTACCCTGTTAAATCCCCCTGCCCTGTGGAATAATGCTTCGCATTCAAATCTACGATTTAATTCCACAGGGTGAAGGAAAATCGAAGATTTTATTTAACAGGGTGAACTGGGGTTTATCCGAGTTAGGATTTAGAAATTTATTTCTTTTATTTATCCTGTCGTAATCCCTTTACTATTCTTCGCTGCTCTTTAATTTTTTCAAGACTCTCTTCGTCAACAAGGAGATGAGGACGGCTTTCAGGATAGAATACCCAGTACTCGTCGATGTTATAGGTTACCAGCCCGGTGCTGAAGATCTCATCCTCAATAAGCTGGAACCAGAAGCAGTAACTGAGCATCTTCTTCTTGATCTCGTTACCGTATCTGTCACTCTTTAAATAATATGAAACATCTGGCTCGCCGTCAGACTTAAAAGTTAGATATCCCTCCTGCTCAAAAGCAATTCTCAGCATATATGGTAATATTTCTACAGCAACGCCCGGAGTAAGGGATCGAAAAACAACTTGGTCAACCAGTATATCTTCAATCTTTTTCAGCCGGTGCTCCTTGGAAACTCTTTTATCGACATCAATTATCTCACGCTCCAGAATTACTTTATCGGAAATATAAAACTGCAATTGCATGATCTCTTCGTCGGTGAGATTGTATTCCTCTTGCAGTTGAATTGTATAAGGAACATATACTCTTGCACATGAAGCGAGCAGACACGCCAGTATAATGAATATTAATATTTTAATACTTTTCATACGATCTCCCATATATGACATGATAACAAACATCTCATAGAAGGAACATGCAAACTTGAAATATACTGTCAATTTATTATGCACATGAAAATAAATTAATGAATATTTCTACCTCTTATTCAATGTAAATATGGATTATTATAGGATGTTCATCTTCATTATCGATTTCCATGTAAAACAGGTCTCCGACCTCACCGCCGGCAGCTTGTGAGAAGATATCGTCCCAGTTGATCGAAGAGATATCAAATGCTGAATTTCCGATCTTCGCATTAATAACAGCTTCTTTAGGAATTATCTTCAAACCGGCATGTAAAAGAGAAACAGGCAACTCAATATGTATGAATTTCTTTTCTGAATCCTGCTCTTTTATTTCAAATATCAGTTTTCGCTTCTCGCTTTTAACTGCACTCTTTTTCGTTGTTGAAATTGCTTTGAGCAGTTCTTCCGCCTGGGCTGCATTTATCTTTCCGCCGGCAAGCATATCGATGATCTTTTTCTTCTCATTCATCATCTTCTCCCAACGCCTTCAGAAGCCGTTCAGCTTCATCCGAAGTGATAGTTCCCTTTTCCAGCATATCCAATATTTTCATCCTGCTCTCGCTCATAGATTCTTTCTTTTCCTCTTTTTTATGAAATGCTTCTTTAACTGATTCAACGGTTTCTTTAAATATCTTTTTCAGTTCTTCAGCATGTTTCTTATCCTTGATCTCTTCATCGATCTTAGCTTTGATCTTATCCTTGTTCTTTTCGAGACAATCCATAGCATTTTCAAAGTTATGTGAAATATCAAAGTTCATATTTTTGAAAGATTTTTGTACTTTTTTCATTGCTTGTTTTGATTTTTTCATGCATTCCTCAATGGGAAGTTGATCGAATATATCCGCGATATTATCACCAAAACTCGAAAAATCCATATGCACATCCTTCTGGACCGGGTCCTTCATGAGTTGAATACTTCCAAGCTGATTTTTTACTTCTATTTTTACCTTTCCGGATGCTTTAATCATTTCGATAGTCTGGCTATCATCATCTTTTTTTCTGTCGTATTCGCCGTCCAATCCAATCCTGAAATTCCCCATATGATTTTCCGCTTTCAAAGAAAATTCAATTTCCTTAGGAATTATGAGCAGTATTTTTCCATTTTTATTCTTGAATGAGAAGCTGCCCTTCTCAATTGGGAGAAATTCGTAGTACATACTTCCATTTTTATTATTTAACTCTGCGTGTTCAAAAGCCCCTTCGATAATTCTGATCGGTCCATTCTCAAGATTGAGAGTTAATGTGCCATCACATTTGATGATCTTACATGATCCGTTCTCGCCATCGATATTCATTTTTCCTTTGCATGAGCGGATAGTGATGCTGCCATTTTTTGATTTTACTTCGAAATCACCTTCGCAGTTCTCCATTTTCAAAGAGCCATTTCTGGTTTTGCATACAGCATTCCCTTTGTTGTCGGCAATTTTTATTGAGCCATTATGGGACTCCAAGTTGTGATTTCCTTCGAGATCATCCAAGCGGACTCCTCCATTTGAGATGTTCGAAGCAATCATTGTTTTGTGTGGGACTAAAATCTCTATCTTGGCATTGAGGGAATGAATATGATCGGGCTCCTTGAAATCGATTGTGAGTTCATTTTTCTTCTCTTTATACTCAACCTTCAGCATATCATCCAGCGTGAGATCGTCTGGAATATTTCCATTTAATTCCAGCGAGATATCGAGTGATGTTTCTTGGTTATCAGTTCCCTGAACTGTGAAGCCCACATTCTGTGATGTCAAAAGCAATCGTAGACCACTTTTGGTGTTAAATGTTTTTGTTTCTGCAAAATTTTTTATCATGTTAACTCCTCTTTTTTAATTTTTTTAAAGCATCTTCGACCGAGATTTCACCTCGTTCTATTTCGTCTAAGACGGATGCGGAAAATTTAGTTTTTTCTGTTGTTTGGGAAGGGCAGAGCGTGTTGGTTATTTCTGCCAATCGATTTTTTACTGTTGGATAGGAAATACCAAGTGCTTTTTCAACTTCTTTGATATTGCCCTGATTGCATATAAATGTTTTTACAAACTCCTGCTGTGACGCAGAGAGAGAGGCAAGATCACCCACCTCAAAGTTTCCTCTAATAGTAGTATCACACTTCGTGCAATGATACTCTTTTATTTCCAGTGTGGAATTACACACCGGACACTGCTTTAATCTATTATTCATTTTTCCTCGCTTTCATGTTGAATAAATTAAGTATGATATTAATTATGTCAAGTATTGTGTTAAATATATTATATTCTATCAACAAATTTTATTATTTTTTCAACTTCTGCTTATAATGTGCCTTGCAAACTTTCCTACATGAACGCATCTGAAATTAGCAATTATTCGCATAAAGATGTACCATGGTTAGCAGCAGAAGAAGGAGGAATTATCGACTATGAATCAGTATTCTACCGAACTGATGAATATTCGATGAGGAATTATGAAGGAGATTGAGCAAAACGTATTTAAAGAAATATATTTCCATCAAGAATTTTAAGTGAGATTATTGACAAACAATAAAGATATTTTCACTTTAATAAATAAACTTGAAAAAAATATAAATAAAGATTTTTTGTAAACGTAGATAAAATGAGAAGAAAAAACGAAAATATCTAAAATATTACTTAATCTAATTATCT
>JACNJG010000078.1 GCA_014382685.1 Candidatus Cloacimonadota bacterium | reverse complement strand
TTTCGTGTTTTTCGTGGTTCATAGTATTATTTTAAATGGATGGGGTATTTCCCATCAAAGCATGCAAAGCAAAAATCTTCCTCATTTTTTATGAGACTTTTCAGCTCAGGCACAGTAAGATAGCGTAGAGAATCAGCTTGCAGAAAGGCAGCGATATCTTCAACGGTTTTTTGATTTGCAATGAGTTCTTCCATGGTGGGTGTGTCTATTCCGTAATAGCAGGAATATTTCACCATAGGGGAGCCGATGCGCACGTGAACTTCCTTAGCTCCATGTTTTCGCACCATTTTAATTATTTTTTTCAAAGTTGTACCACGCACAATGGAATCATCGATCAATGTTATTTTTTTTCCTTTTAGATAACCGGGTAGGGGATTGAATTTCTGGCTGACATTTTCATCCCGAATTGTCTGTTCAGGTGCAATAAATGTACGCCCCACATAGTGATTTCTGATGAGACCAAAATTGAAATCGATACCAAGCTCTTTCGCATATCCCAGCGCGATAAAATTGCTCGAGTCAGGAACCGGTATGACAACATCTGCAATAATGTCTTCCTTTTCTGCGAGTTTTTTCCCGAGAGTTTCTCGAAATGCATAGACTGCATGGTCGTAAACAACACTGTCCGGTCGTGAAAAATATATGAGCTCAAACACGCAATGAGCAGTATGTTGTCTGTCTCTCCGCCAGCTGGCGGATGGATTCAGTTGGATGGATTGCATTCCCTTTTCACTTACATGAATGATCTCGGATGGCGATACTTCTTTTTTGAAGTCAGCACTGATGATATCAATGGAGCATGATTCTGATGCGAACACATAAGTGCCGTCTTCGAGCTCGCCAAATATGAAAGGACGGTTGCCATAGGGATCACGAAAGGCATACAGTTCGTCTTTGATAAGCAGAACTGCCGAGTAAGAGCCCTGAAAATGCTGCATGACATTTTTGATCGAATCGATGATCGAAAGTTCTAGTTTTTCATGATAATAAGCGATATATTTCAGAATAAGCTCGCCGTCATTCCCGGATTCAAAAAAGACATCTTTTGATTCGAGATCTTCACGCAACTCTTTATAATTTACTATATCGCCGTTACTTGCGAGTGCAAACATCGGTCCGGAAAGATTGCTAAATATATGTGGTTGTGCATTTCCGATATTTGAAGTTCCTTTAGTGGGATAACGAACATGACCGATCGCAACATGCGAGTGCATATCTTCAAGTATTTTGTCACTGAAGACTTCTTTAACCAGCCCCATCTTTTTTATGAGCTGTATTTTTTGTCCGTCATAATAAGCGATGCCACAGCTTTCCTGTCCACGGTGCTGCTCTGCAAAAAGACCAAGAACTGCAAGCCGGGAAGCAGATTCACTCTTTTTATCTCTCTGAAATATTCCAATGATTCCACACATATTTTACCTTTATAAATTCTTTAAAACAGATAAGTTAGAAGTCATTTAATTTCTAAATCCTAATTTCTAATAACAAATACAATGTCAAAACATAAATGTCAAATTAATATTTTATTCCTTGATTTAATAAAAAATACCGGATTCTCTCTTTCGAGCGAGTGATATTTCTTTCTATGTAGAATTACACCACAACAAGTGTAAATTTCTATACTCCCTGAAGTGCATAAAATTTTTTTCTCTATTTTCTTTCTTTTTTCGTGTTTTTCGTGGTTCATAATATTCTACACTTTTTAATGTGAAACATGTCTAAATGATATTTTTGACTCCTCACCCTTACGCAAGCGGATGATATTTTCTTTATGCCGATATATTATTAGAACTGTGATACAGGTTGTCAAAACAAGAAAAGGAATTTCATTAAAATGAGGGATATTTCGGATGAGCTCCACGATCCAGAAAGAGAGAACTGCACAAAGGGAAGCAAGAGAAATATAGCGCGAAAGTGCTGCAATTACGAGGAATACTCCAACAGCAATGAGCAATGGGATAGGGAGCAGGTTCATCAACACACCTGCACCTGTTGCCATGCCTTTTCCACCTTTGAACTTCAGGAAAACAGGATAAATATGCCCGATAATTGCAACTAATCCTATTGCTACGATCGCGATTTGATAGGTTTGAGGATTTGTATAATCAAAACATGGGTTGAATCCGAAAATAGTATGTTCGCAGGGTTGCGCAAGTAGAAGCCGTCCGATCTCAACTGCGAAAAATCCTTTGAAGAAATCAAAAATAAGTGAAATGATACCCGGCACAACTCCGAGTGTTCTCAAAACATTTGTTGCTCCGATATTCTTACTTCCATGTTCCCGAATATCAATTTTTTTGAGGATCTTGCCCAAAATAAATCCACTGGGAATCGCACCAAGAAAATAGGAGATGAGCAATGCAATAAGAAGGATCACGATTTATCCTTAAATTTTAACTTAATTGTGACACCGTCAAAACCGAATTCGTTTCGAATTTGATTATGTATGTATCTTTTATAATTTTCTGTAATAAGCGTGGCATTATTCATGACAAATAGGAAAAGCGGGGGGTTGGTATCGACCTGGGATGCGTAATAGAATTTAACTCGTTTGTGTGAAGTATGAGTTGGAGGATTTTGTGCAACGATCTTTTGCAGAAAGGCATTCATATCGTGAGTAGGAATTCTTTTCTCTCGTTGTTTGTTCACAAAGAGTACAAGATCGAGAAGTTTTCTTACACGTTGACCGCTTTTCGCAGAGATAAAAATGAGCGGTGCATAGCTCGCATAATTCAAACTGTAGCGAATCTCATCTTCGTATTTTTTTGCTGTTTTATGATCCTTTTCGATCACATCCCATTTATTGACAACGAGAATGAGCGCTTTGAACTGGGATTGAGCATATTCAATGATACGCTTATCCTGAACAGAAATTTCTTCCTGAGCATCGAGAAGGACAAGCACCATGTCTGCATCGTTAATACTGCGGAGACTTCTCAAGTTGCTAAAATATTCAATCCCGAACTTTACCCTGCTCTTTCTGCGCAGTCCGGCTGTATCTATGATGGTCAAATTGCAGCCGTTATATTCGAAATTCAGATGTACAGAATCACGAGTTGTGCCCGGAATATCATTAACAATAACAGCATTCTGTCCGATGATCTTATTCACTAATGAGGATTTTCCCACATTCGGTTTGCCGACCACAGCGATCTTGATAGTATTTTCTTTGAACTGCTCTTCCATTTCAGCACGTGATGGTAATTTATTTACGATCTGGTCCCGAAGTTCTGAAAAATTTCTTCCGCTGACAGCAGAAATACCAATAGGATCGCCAAACCCAAGATTTATGAACTCATAAACTTCCAGCTCTTCTTTGTCATTATCAACCTTATTTACTGTAAAGATCACTTTATCCTGAACTGGGAAGAGCATTTTTGCTATTTGCTGGTCATAATCTGTAATACCGATCTTGCAATCTGCTACAAATATGATCAAATCTGCTTCTTCAATTGCAAGCTCAGCTTGATCTCTGATGGAAAGCGTCATTGTATCTTTTGTACTTGGTACGATCCCGCCTGTATCCACAACTATGAAGGGATAGCCATTCCACTCGGTTTGATAATATTTTCTGTCCCTCGTGACTCCGGATTCTTTATCAACGATCGCAAGTCTTCTCTTCACCATCCTGTTAAAAATGGTTGATTTGCCTACATTTGGGCGCCCTACTATTGCAACGATCGGTATAGCCATAATTTATTAAATCACAGTGGGATTTTCGTAGAAAAGGTTGTCAAATATTTTGTAGATTGCGCGACACAGCAAAGAATATAATTTCAGGATTTCAGATTAGCAACGCAATTATCACACTCATGGTGAGCGCAGAACTGGTAGTAGAGCTGGATCATTCCCTGCTGCATTTGTAAGTTTATGCGGAAAAGTATGCCATCTTTCAGAAGTGTATGCATATAGTTGGTGATATAATTTTCAGATAATCTCGGCATTTCACTGTAAACCTTTAGTATTACTTTCTGCAGGGTGTCATAATGCAGTGTTTGAGCATATACATAACATATCGGTAGGATTATATTTGAGAAAATATCTCTACATCGGGATGAGCCGATCGAGGGATGATCCTCTTGGCTTAATAGGTTTGAAAAATCTGCTTCAATTTTTCTCGCATTAATTGTTTGAGCATCACCATAACTAAAGAGTGCAATGATCGAGTTGATCAGATTTCCCTGATTAAGAGCGGAGTAGATAAAAGGTGCTATCTGCCAGAGTCGGTTCACAGGATGATTCTGGGGACGGCAACGGAAGAAATTCCAGTCATCTTTCTGCAGCGTCTCCTTCATTCTTGTTGCAAATTGTGAGCATACGGTATCAAAGCGCTCCAGAAGTTCTTCGTCTATGAAACTGAAACTGTAATCATGAAGATCAAATCCGCATTTATACATAAAGATGCAGAAGATATCCTGATAATCTACACAGTCATCAATAAAGGTTTTCAATTCCTGAAAAGGAAGCAGCTTCGCCAGCTTGAAAAATGGCATTTTATTCTTACCGTATCCGAGTGCTTCAATTATTCCTTCGTACAGAATCTGATTAAAATCCGAGTTGTATAGTTCTGCGGAGAAGCGTTTGCACTTTTTTAGAAAACGTTCTTTACCGAGAGAGAGGAGAATACGTTTCAATGCATTTGAATCGTGCAAATCCTTTAATAGAATGCATTCTATGGTTTTTTGCTGTGAGGTATCAAATGGTTTTTGTCCGTATCGTTTCCATAATTTGTCTATTTGCTCATCAAGATTGAGCTGGAGTTCCAGTATAGGTACTTTGTTACCGCTTTCAGAGATTGTAAATTCAGCATTCCGACTATTTGTGAACACTACATGAAGGATAACATTATTATAATTTTTATCCTCATGATGATTGTGAGCTTTCCAGTCATACTCGTGTCTGTGGATTTCGACATCTCCCTGAAATTTCTTCCCATCAAGAAGGATAATACTGTTCACAAAATCTGGACCAGCGTCCGTGTTCCACTTGCCCTGAAATAGGATCTCTATCTTGTTACCGGAAACAGTTCTAATAGCATCTTTGAGATGCTGTTCATCCCAGATATGATATAAAAAATTCTCAGCGATATATTTTTTCATTTGCCCTACTTAATTATAAATTTAAGAAAAAAAGTAATATTTATTTGTCAATTTTCTTGTAATGTTTAATTTTTTTTTCATATAATATTTGACACATGATTTGTAATACACAAATTAGTCGACAATTAAAGAAAAAAATGTCATCCACGGAGGACGCATGACCAAAGCTGATTTAATTCAGGCAATTTCCCAGGAAACTGGAATTATTTTAAAAGATACGAAGATTATCGTTGATGCACTCTTGGATAATATAAAAGTCAGTATGATCGATGGAGAGCACATTGAACTTAGAGGATTTGGTACCTTCAAAAACAAGGTACGTAAAGCACGCATCGCACGTAATCCAAATACAAAGGAGCTTGTTAACCTGCCAAAACGAGTTGTCCCGACCTTTAAGTTTTCGAAATTCTTTATTGATGAAGTAATGAGAAACAACTAATCATTTTGGAGTAGAAATGCCCTGCGGGAAAAAACGAAAAAAAGCAAAAATCAATAAGCATAAACGTAAAAAGAGACTAAAAAAGAACCGTCATAAAAAGAAATAATTGTGCTATACTGAACTGAATAGCACACATATCTAAAAATGGAGCACGGTATATGTACAAAATACTTGCGAAACTCAGTGCTATTGTTGCAGCTATATTAATACTTCTTGGTATAATAGACAAGATTTTCTTTCCTCACAGTAATATTCTTTTACAGCATGAAAATTATTTCATTGCTGCAAATCCCTTTATTTTGTTTGGGATTTTATTCCTTGCTGCATCTTATATAGAGTCTAAGAAAAAAGAATAGTAAAATATTTCTTAAAACTACATTCACTCTCAATACAATGGTCGGGATGGCCGGATTTGAACCGGCGACTTCTTCGTCCCGAACGAAGCGCGCTACCGAGCTGCGCTACATCCCGACTGGGAATCAAAACCTTTGTTGAAGAATCATCTGTCAAGAAAAAGCGGTGCTATACTATTCGCACAAGGTTTAGAATAAAGTGTTTAAGCTTTTCATTGACAAATATTACCTTCAGGATAGAATTTATTGTAAATAAATTAGGTTTTATGTATATATGACAGAAAAAATTTTAGAAAAACAGGAAAATACATTACCAATAATTCCTACCAGAAATATCGTTATCTTTCCTCAGATGATCGTTCCTCTGGTTATTGGAAGAACACATTCCATTAAAGCAACGGAAGAAGCGTACGGAAAAAATAAAATTATCTTTTGTGTTGCCCAAAAATCACCTGATACTCAAAAACCCCAGCAGGAAGACATGTACGAGATGGGGGTTGTGTGCCAGATATTGCAGATTTTAAAAATGCCCGATGCAACAATTCGAATTCTTGTTGAGGGCTTACAACGCGCAAAGATCGAGGAGTTATATTTTTCTGATGATTATATGAGTGCCAAACTGGATCTCATTCCGAAAGAAACACTCAAGGAAACCTCGGAAAATATTGCGCTTCTTCAAACGCTGGAACATGATTTTAAAGAGTATGGAAAACTGAGCAGAAACTTCTCTGATGATGTGCTTATCACATATGAAAATCTCAAGTCTATGGATGATAAAGTAGATTTTATGGCTTCGAACATCGATCTTGATCTGGAAGTAAAGCAGAAACTCCTTGAAGTCAATCTTATGGAAAGAATTTTTGATTTGATCGAATATATTTCTAAAGAACTTGAGATTCTGAAAATTCGTAAAAAAATTGCCGGTGAAGTAAGAAGTAAGCTAACCAAAACTCAAAAGGAATATTTTCTTAATCAGGAGCTTAAGGCGATCCAAAAAGAACTTGGTTTTTCAGAAGATCAGAACGTTGAAGTGAAGGAGCTTGAAAAAAAGGTAAGTAAACTCAACCTTTCAGAGGAAGCGAAAGAAAAAGCTGAATATGAGCTGAACAAGCTTCGCAGAACAAATCCGATTTCACCGGAATACTCAGTTTCTTTGAACTATCTTAACTGGCTCACCGACCTGCCATGGAATAATCCAAAAAAGGGACGATTTGATCTTGCCCAAACAGAAAAAATTCTCGATGATGACCATTATGGTTTGAAGAAGATCAAAGAACGCATTGTCGAATATCTCGCTGTGCTGAAAATGGTGAAAAAAGTGAAAGGGCAGATATTGTGTTTTGTCGGTCCTCCAGGTGTAGGAAAAACATCGCTCGGACAGTCAATTGCGAAAGCACTAAATCGTAAATTCGTGCGTCTTTCCCTTGGCGGAGTACGTGATGAAGCAGAAATTCGGGGGCACAGAAAGACCTATATTGGTGCAATGCCGGGAATAATCATTCAGGCGATGAAACGTGTCCATACAAAGAATCCTATTATCATGCTCGATGAGGTGGACAAGATGAGCATGGATTTTCGTGGAGATCCATCATCAGCATTGTTGGAAGTGCTCGACCCGGAACAGAACTATGAATTTCATGATCATTATATTGAAGTAGGATATGACTTATCCCAGGTGCTTTTTATAACGACCGCAAACAATCTTTTTTCGATCCCTCCTGCTCTTCAGGATAGAATGGAAGTGATAACGCTGCCGGGCTATACTGAGTATGAAAAGTTTAGGATAGCCGAAGGATTTCTCCTTCCAAAACAGCTTGAGAAACATGGGTTCAACCATAAGATCAAGGTCGATTTCTCCGAAAATGCCTTTCTCAATATCATAAGAAATTACACACGTGAAGCTGGAGTACGTAATCTCGAAAGAAATATCTCATCAGTTCTGCGTAAAATTGTGCGTGAGTATCTTAAAGATAAGAGTAAGAATTCCTATAAAGTGACTGGCTCAAGCATCAGAAAATATCTTGGGGTGGAAAGATATCTTTATTCTGATGTAAAAAAGGAAGATAGCGTTGGAGTGGCAAACGGCTTAGCATGGACCTCTGTCGGTGGCGTTCTCTTGCAGGTCGAAGTTGCCGTTCTGGAAGGAAAGGGTCATCTTTCTCTTACAGGCAAGCTTGGTGATGTCATGAAGGAATCCGCAAACGCAGCACTGAGTTATGCAAGAGCCAATTCCTCAGATTTCGGTCTCGAAAAGAATTTTTACAAAACTAAGGACATTCACATTCATGTTCCTGAAGGTGCGATTCCTAAAGATGGACCATCAGCTGGAATAACGATTGCAACTGCGATCATATCTGCTCTTTCCAAAAGAAAGGTACGGGCAGATTATGCAATGACCGGCGAGATAACTCTCATGGGAGATGTGCTGCCTATTGGTGGATTGGAAGAAAAACTCGTTGCTGCACAGCGTGCTAAGATAAAAAATATCATTATTCCAAAAAAGAATTTCAGAGAATTAACTGAAATTCCGAAACAGATCAAAAAGGGACTAAATATTATACCTGTTGAAACAATGGATGAAGTACTTGCTCATGCGTTGCATAAGGATGCAGAGGAAGATGTATAGATGGATTTTGAAATAGTCTCAAGAACAAAGATTGAAGGAAATTCTGAGGAGCTCATCTTGAAAACAGAGAAAAATAATCTGCAGCTCCTCGGTTATGTTCTGGAGACGGTCGAAGGGATGTGCCATTATACAACTGTGGATAAAGAAGAAACATTGCTCAAAGTTGTCTATACTCTTGATTTCAAAAATGATGTTGATCAAATTCTACAATCATTAAAGGAAAACGAAGGTTAGTTTTCCATTCTAAATTTAGATGGATATCAATAAAAAAGTTGGAGTTATCTCTATTGATCCCACGAATCCATTCAAAAAAAATTTTGTATCCGATCGAGAAGTTGAGAGACTAATTATTTAGAGTCTAATTAATGATGTATTTGACAATAAATCTGATCACTCGACAATATCACTTTCCCTGATGAAGAAATCACAAAATAATTCTGGGAGACTGTTTAAAAAGGTCAGCATTACTAAGAAATGTATTTTAAAGGTATAGAAAATAATGAATGGTTTAGTAGAAGTTAAATTCAAACAAGACGAAAAAAGGTATTATGAAAATACTCATGATATTGAATTAAGAAAAGGGCTATATGTAATTGTTGAAGCTGAGAAAGGCGCCGACATGGGATGTGTAGGTAATTTTCCAATTGAAAGAGAGAAGCTCAACCTCAATGATAGCTATGCAATAAGAAAACTTATCCGTGTTGCAAGCGAGGATGACATCGAAAAGATGAATCGAATTCATGAAAAAGAAGATGATGCACGGGAGAAATTCATGAATGCGCTCAAGGATCAGTACTTTGAAATGGATCTGGTGGATGTGGAATATCAGTTTGACGGCAACAAGCTTACTTTTTATTTCATGGCAGAAACAAGAGTGGATTTTCGGGATTTCCTGAAAGTTCTCGCCCGAATCTTTCGAACACGTATAGAGCTTCGTCAGATCAACGAACGCCAGGAAATTAAAAGACTCGGAGGGATTGGACCATGCGGAAGAGAACTTTGTTGTAAAAATCTTAATCTAAATTTTGACCGAGTAACCATACAAATGGCTAAGGATCAGAATGTGAGCGTAACCTCTTCCAAGATGTGTGGGCTGTGCGGTAAACTACTGTGTTGCCTTGCTTATGAGGAAGAATTCTATCAGGAGGAAGCTGAAAAGTATCCGAAGATCGGGGAAGAGATATTATATAATAAAAAGAAAATGTATGTTGCAAAAAATAACTATTTAACCTACAGGATCGAACTAAGAGATGAGAATGGTGTGCTGACAATCATTAGTTTTGATGATTATCTGGATCAAAAAATTAAAAAGAAAAGATCCAAATTTCAGGCAAAATTCCCTGCAAAAAAAATTATAAAAAGGAATGATGAACAACATTAGATCAATCGCATTAGAGCTTTGGCCTTTAGATGAAACTTTATCCTGCAGATGCAACGGAGCCCATGAGGTTTGTCTTCGATGCGCAGTTTGCGGATACAAAAATAATAAATACTCCATCATTGACGACATGCCCACACAGCAAGAACTTGCACAGTATATCGATCATACAAATCTAAAGCCCGATGCAACAAATGTAGAAATTATTAGACTCTGCCAGGAAGCACGAACCTATGATTTTGCATCTGTGTGCATAAATCCCTGCAATGTCAAACTTGCAAAAAGAGAAATGGACAGGCGAAATGTTTGTTCCGTTATAGGATTTCCACTCGGGGCGAATCTTACTCATACGAAATTGGAAGAAGCAAAACTCGCACTCAAACAGGGTGCAACTGAATGTGATATGGTTTTGAACATCGCTGAGTTGAAAGAACATGGCTACAATTATGTGCTCACAGAGATCGAGAAGATAGCAGAAATCTGCCACGAGAATGGTGCAATACTGAAAGTCATTCTTGAGACCTGTCTGCTTAATGAAAGGGATAAGATCATCGCTTGCCTGATTGCAAAAAAAGCTGGGGCGGACTTTGTAAAAACCTCGACAGGATTCTCAAAATCAGGAGCAACAGAAAGCGATATAACGCTGATGAGGTCTGTTGTTGGTGATTATATGGGTGTGAAAGCATCAGGTGGAATTCGTGATACAGAGACAGCGCTCGCAATGATCTCAGCTGGAGCAAATCGTATCGGTACAAGCAGTAGTTTGTCAATTATCGGAGCGTAATTGAGAGTCATTCTGGCGGGTTATAACGTTGATGTTTCCCAGCTTCTTTCCAAAGAAGTACAATGCACACCGGAAACTATTTCTGCTGCTTATGCACGCATAAGCCGATCAAAAAAATCGGTCGATGAGCTTCGGAAAGATGCAGTCCTAGATGTAGAAAAAGCCAGAAGATCAAACAAAATGATCGTGTTTGAAATGGGGCACAGCTCTGTTGCCGAGCATGCTGTATTTAACTTTGATCTCATCGGCATTTCCCGCTATCTTACTGAATTTGTACAACGTACCAGATTGGCTTCTTTTACAGAAAAATCTCAACGATACGTCATGCTCGATGGAGACTATATCATTCCCGAAGAGATTCAAAATGATGCTGAAATATTAAAACAGTATCAAGAAACGATTCAACTGCAAAATCAAACCTATCTCTTTCTTTTTGAAAAATTGAAGAGCTTTTTTCAGCGTACTACTTCGCTTTCCAAAAAAGATATTGAGGGTTTGGCAAAAGAAGATGCACGGTATGTGCTTTCTATGGCAACTCAAACCCAGATGGGAATGACCATTAACGCACGGAGTTTGGAACATCTTCTCAAACGTCTTTATGCAATCCCTCTTAATGAAGCGAAAAATCTTGCAGACAGTTTGTATGAACAGGTCAGCAATATTGCTCCTTCGCTCATCCGTTATATCGAACCATCCAAATATGACACCCAAAAATATAAAACAGATGTCTTTGCAGAATCCAGAGAACAAGTTGAAAAATGCACGCTTTTATCCTATCCTGCACATGCAGATGAGAGAATTATTGCAGGACTCATATTCCGTTCGACAGGTATTGATTATCAAACCGCATTTGAAAATGTGAAAAGAATGAGCACACAGGATAAAGAAGAAATATTGCAAAGATATTTGGCCGATATCACCTGCCATGATTCCCTTCCACGCGAGTTTGAATTGGTTGATTTTGTTTTTCAGGTGAATATTAGTTCTTCATGCTTTGCACAGCTCAAAAGGCATAGAATTGCAACGATAATCTCAACCGATTATGACCCGAAATTTGGATTCACAATTCCAAAAAGTATTGATAAGATCGGGCAGAAAGATGCTTATCGAAATGTAATGGAAAAGTCGGAGAAAATGTATGAAATTCTTTGGGAAAAATATCCTGAAGTAAAGAATTATATTCTGACAAATGCCCATCACAAAGTTGTTTTATTCAAATGCAACATGAGGGAGCTCTGTCATTTCTCACGATTACGACAAGATGCTCATGCCCAGTGGGATATCCGGGAGCTTGCTCAAAATATAATAGAAAAAGTAAAGCAGGTAGCGCCAATCACTTCAGTTCTAATATGTGGGAAAGATACATTTCCTGAAGCGAATACTACGTTATTACATAATTGATCTCGTTCCCAAGTTGCACTTGGGGACGCTGGTTAACCTATCTTGATTTTATCACATACGATTGAATTGGGATTTTTATAAGATTTATAATGGATTCCTTTCAGAAAAATTTGACATAAAAAAATAATTAAAGTAGAAAAAACAAAAGGAACTCAAATGAAAAAAGGGCAGAAAAAAAGATATTATAAGATCACATTCTTTATATGCAAAAATGAGATTATTATATAATTCCCTCTCTATATTTATTCTCGAATAGAGAGTTCTTCTATTTGGTTAATGGAATTGAAAAATCTAATGAGGATATTAAATGAGGAATTGAAGCTGAGGGAATTTGTCTTAAGAATTCATTGTAAATTGAAAAGAAAAAAATAATGAAAATGAAAAATAGATTGGTAGCATTAATTATTTCAATATTCATAATATTTATATGTAACAACATCTGTGCTCAGAAAAAGTTTGAGGTCGGATTCAAAGGCGGATTAAACATATCTTCATATATTGGCAAGGGCAGCCATACAAGTTATTGGGCAGTTGGTTCCGATGATAATGGAATAAAACCTGGCATAATTTTGGGTGTATATGCAATTCACTATTTGAAAGATAAGTATTCTCTTCAGATCGAATTGTTATATATCCAAAAAGGAGCTTACGTATCTTTTCATAGTGTTTCTTATGGAAGTGGAGAATATTATAAAATGAACAATACGTGGAAAGGAAATCAAGTAATAACATATATTGAATTGCCAGTATTTTTAAAGGTGAAAGATGCCTTCAAGTTACCTTTTGAGTCATATCTTTACTTTGGAGCATCTTTTGCTTCTTTATATAAAGCAGAAGCAAAGTATAATTTTGAATTTATCGCACGAGATGAATTCGGAAATATTACCGACCAATATTCAGAACATAATATAAGATATGATATTTATCATACGATAAAACCAATAGACATAGAGCTTTTAGCAGGAATTATTATCCCATTCAAGCTATTTGGTAATTCATTTAGTTCCGATTTAAGATACTCTGTCAGTATATTACCAATAAACCAAATAGGGAGTAATCAGATAAGAAATCATTCGATTTCGATGCTATTTAGTATACCTTTTAACTAATAAAGGATAATCATGAAATACATTTTAAGACTATTTGTATGTGTAGTGATATTTTGCATTACGTCTTGTATGGTAAATTCCCCTACACCTTCAAAATTTACAGTTAGCCCGGCGGATAGTAGTATATTTGATCTTGATACTTTAGCAGTTATAGAATTCAATTTACCCGACTTTGAACAAGAAATACAGTTACAAATCTCAGATGATTCGTTATTTATTGCTATCATATATGACGATGTTTTCCAGAATCAAAATTATCATTATCTCCCAGTTATTTTTTTTAGAGAAAATACAAAATATTTTTGGCGGATACGAGGCAAAAATTCCGACTCTGGTTACTTAAACCCATCTTTTGTTCATCATCGATGGAGCGAATGGTCAGAATGTTGGTGTTTTTTTATAATTTAGGGTTATGTGAATATTATTTAGAAAAAAAGATGTTGTTAATGAGGTAGCTTTAGCTTCACTAACCTGGGGCTTGGTGAAGAGATTTAATAACCATTTATTCAGAAATCTAAATTAGAAAAATTGACAACAAATTCGCACTCAAAATTTGATATAAAAAATCATGACGCAAAAGAAATATTTCCCGATAATCGTTTCTTCTCCTTCCGGAGCCGGCAAAAGCAGCGTATGCGACGCCATTCTCAGGAAGTGCAAGGATGTGGAATATTCCGTATCCTATACTACAAGACCAATACGAGGTTCGGAAGTGGATGGTGAGGATTATCATTTTGTGAGTGAAGATGAATTCAAGAATATGATCGAGCAGGACGAGTTTCTTGAGTGGGCAGAATATCTTGGTTATTATTATGGCACAAGTAGAAAAATCATTCAGGAAAAACTCTCAAGAAATAAATTTGTAATTCTTGACATCGAAACAAAGGGTGCGATCAAATTTATAAAAAAGATGCAGGAAGTACTCTCGATTTTCCTGTTTCCACCCAGCATGAAAGAGCTTGAAAGAAGACTCTGTTCTCGCAAAACTGATGCTCCTGAAGTCATTGAAACCCGCCTGAAAAATGCCAGACATGAGATTGCCGATTCCTGGCATTATGATAGATTTTTTATTAATGATGATATCGAAAAAGTCTCGGATAAAATAATCGAGATAATATATAAAAAAAGCGAAGGAAAAGATATATATGGATAGCAAATTAGTACAAAAGTTCATAGAAGAAAATAACTGCACCTTTCTTTATTTAATTCTTGCAAATGAAGAATTGAAGCGAATCACCAAGATCCCTTTTGAGATAAAAAAGAATTTAGGCAATAAGCTTACAACCGTTGCTTTGGATCATGTCGCAGCAGATGATATTCCTGATTACTTTATTCCGGAAGAAGAAAAACCCGAAGGCAAGATGCAGGATATTATAGACGAATAGGATCTATGCATTGAACACAATTTCGGAAGCTCAGCTAAGGAAGATAGAATTACTTAAACTTTCAGGAATAAATGAAATTTTCATGCAGGAAACAGAACCAATATCAAAGGAGAAGTACCTGCAACAATTTGAAGCTGAGTATAAGGATTGTGCAAACTGTAAATTAGCCAAAACACGTAATAAGATAGTTTGGGGTGAAGGGAATATTGATGCCGATATTGTTTTTGTAGGAGAAGGACCTGGCGAACAGGAAGATCTGCAAGGCATCCCTTTTGTAGGTAAAGCGGGCCAGCTTCTTACTAAAATGCTTACCGCTATTGATCTCTCCAGAGAAGATGTGTACATCACAAATATCGTGAAATGCAGACCTCCCGGAAACAGAAATCCTCAAGAAGATGAAATTCAAGCATGCATGCCATATCTGGAATTCCAATTGTCGATCATTCAACCAAAAATAATATGCGCCCTCGGCAAAGTAGCAGGCAATACGCTCCTTCAGAACGATGACACCTTAACAAAAATGAGACAGAAATTCTTTCCTTTTTCTTCTTCAAAATTGATGGTGACCTACCATCCTTCAGCGCTTTTGCATAATCCGGATTGGAAACGTCCCGCATGGGAAGATCTGAAAATGCTTAAACGAGAATACGCTGAATTGAGATAAATTATGGCAGAAAAAACAAATAACAGAACAACAATAAATCAGGATTCGGTTCGAGTTCCACCACACGATCTGAATGCAGAAGGTGCAGTCCTCAGTGCCATGCTTCTGGAAGAATGGGCTACTGCACGAGGGCTGGAACTCCTTCGAGAAGACTATTTTTACAAAAGTGCACACAAGTATATTTTTAGAGCCATACAGGAACTTTTCAACAAAAATATTGAGATCGATCTTATTACTATAATAGATGAACTCAAGAAGAAAGACCTGTTTGAAAAGATCGGTGGTGCAGCGTATCTAACAGAAATTCAGGATATTGTCTCATCCAGTGCAAATATGGAAACCCATGCGCAACTGGTTATTGAAAAAGTAACCTTGCGAAGGTTGATACATACTGCCTCATCGATCATAGAAGAATGCTATGGTACAGGACAGGATAGCAAGGAAATTGTCGAACACGCTGAGAAAAAGATCTTCAATGTCACTCAAAGTTTGATGAAAGAAGGATTCGAGAGAGCTTTTGATATTGTGTCTCCGACTATAAAAAAAATCGATGAGATCGCAAAGCGTAAAACCAAGATAGTGGGTGTGGCAACCGGTTTTAATGAACTGGACAGAATTACAGGTGGATTTCAATCCGGGCAATTTGTTGTTGTTGCCGGGCGTCCAAGTATGGGAAAAACTGCTCTCGCACTTAACATAGCTCATCATGCTGCTGTTTTCCAGGATAAAATAGTTGGGATATTCAGTCTGGAAATGGATAAGGAAACGTTGATCATGCGAATGCTCAGCTCCGGTTCTGATGTTTCTTTGCATTCTATGCTTCATGGCTATGGAATGGACAAGGACAAGATCATGAATCTGACTCGTCACGCTGATAAGATCGCAGAAGCACCAATTTTTATTGATGACCGCGGAAGCAATACCATGAATGATATCCGCTCAAAAGCACGCCGGCTGAAATTCGAAGAAGGACTTGATCTTCTTATCATTGACTATATGCAGCTTTTATTACCGGTTGCATCTCGGCAGTCACGTCAGCAGGAGATCTCCGAGATTTCACGAGCAATAAAAATTCTCGCAAAAGAATTGGAAGTTCCCATAATTGCAGTTTCACAGCTAAGCCGGGGACCTGAAGCTCGGCTGGATAAAAAGCCACAATTGGCAGACCTTCGGGAATCTGGCGCTATCGAACAGGATGCAGACATTGTCCTGCTCATTTACAGGGAAGATTATTATAAAAAAGAAGAAGCAGAGAATCCCGGTATCGCAATTATCGATGTGGCAAAGAATAGAAATGGTCCTCAGGGCCGGCTGAATCTTAAGTTTATTGGACATTATACCCGTTTTGAAAATATAGATAATCAATCCTTTGCATGATGCGTATCATCACATATCCAATATCCTCAATTGGAAGTATCGTAATCAGAACAGTACGGGATATTGGCAGATATTTCATCTTTTTAGGACTGACTATAAAAAGTCTCGGCAAAGTAGGGAAGAGGATTCATCTAACTTTTTTACAGATGCAAAAGTTCGGTGTGGAATCCATTCCTTTGATCGCGATAACGTCTGCATTTACCGGCATGGTTACTGCTGTACAGGCAACATATCAAACAAGTGGGCTTCTTCCATATCGTTATCTTGGCGCGATGATCACGAAATCCACAATGATCGAACTTGCTCCAGTGCTCACTGCGCTTGTTATGGCTGGGAAGATCGGCGCTTCACTTGCTGCTGAACTTGGCACAATGCGGGTAACCGATCAGATCGATGCATTGGAAGTCCTCGCAATAAATCCCTATGACTATCTGGTAGTTCCACGTATCATTGCAGGAATAATCATGCTGCCTGTGCTTACGATTTTCGCAAATTTATTCGGTATTCTTTCCGGATATCTTGTCTCTGTTTCATTATATCGTGTGACAACTGCGGAATTCCTCTTTGGCATAAGATCATTTATTACTCCGATTGATTTTTGGAGCGGCATTGTAAAAGCATTTGCTTTTGGCATGATCATTACATCCGTGGGCTGTTTTCAGGGATTTTTTGCTTGTGGTGGAGCGGAAGGAGTGGGAAGAGTAACCACCCGTGCAGTTGTGATCTCATCAATTCTAATATTGGTAACTGATTTCATCGTTGCTGCAGTTATCTTTGGATAATGCCCTTTCATATTGTTCTTTACGAGCCCGAAATACCTTCAAATACAGGCAATATCGGCAGATTATGCGTGGGCACGAACTCAATCCTGCATCTTATTAAGCCAATGAAATTCCTATTAAATGATAAATATCTCAAACGAGCCGGACTTGATTATTGGGACAAGCTTGATCTTGAAATTCATGACTCATGGGCAGCTTTTCTTAAGAAATATGAGAAAGTTAACAAATATTATTTTTCTACCAAAGCACAAAAACTCTATACTGAAATATCATTTTGTGATGGAGATTTCCTAATTTTTGGTCCGGAAACACGGGGTTTGCCGGAATCTATCTTGCATGAACATTGGGAGAACGCTTACACAATTCCAATGACAAAAGAGATTCGCTCAATAAATTTGAGCAACAGTGTCGCGATCGTGTTGTATGAAGGGATTAGACA
>JACNJG010000137.1 GCA_014382685.1 Candidatus Cloacimonadota bacterium | reverse complement strand
AGCAATTCTGTTCTAATTATAAATTAATTTTGAGGTAACGATGAAAAAAATATTAATTTTAATTTTTTTGATAATGGTCGTGTTCTTTATTAGTTGTGATAAAACACCCTTTAAAGTTCCCTTTGATTCATTGAGAGATGTAATTTTCAATGTTAATATGAAACCAAAGATCGAGGATGGAACTTTTAATGTTAACGCTGATACATTATTTATTTATGGCGATTTCCAGAGTTGGAGTAAATATGAGATGTTCGATGTTGATAATGATAGTATTTATTCGAAAACCATCAATGATTTACTGACAAGTAAAGAATATGAGTATCAATATGGCATAAATGATTCCTTGGAAGACTTACAAGGGAAAGTTCGAACTTTTACTGTGAAAGATAGCGGAAATATTACAGATGATTTCTATGGGGAATTGGATCCGACAATAGTTACATTTCAGGTTAATATGAATTATCAGGTCGAATTAGGATACTTTGTAATTGGTAGTGATTTTCTTGATGTCGCAGGAAATTTCAATAATTGGGAAGGTTCCAGTCATCTTGACGATTCAGGTGGTGACGGTATCTACGAAATTACATATTACAACATGGTTCCTGATCAGCAATTAGAATTTAAATTCCGTATTAATGGTAGTTGGGACACAGCAGAATTTCCTGATAATGGTCCTAACAGAACATATACTGTTGTAGCCGGAGAAAATGTTCTAAATTATTGGTATAATGATGAACAACCCGAGTGAAAAATAAAACCAAATATAATTATTATGCAATAGAAATAATTAATACGGAGGAACATACATGAAACGTATACACTTTTTACTCCTTATCATTCCGCTCATTCTCACAGGATGCGGAACGCTGGGATTCGGCTCTTTCGAAGGTCAACCACCTCAGACAGCCACAATAGCCCAAGCCGAGGGAGGTGCGACATTTTCATATGAAGAACCCGATGCAGCAAGTGTCTTCATAGCAGGAGATTTCAATGGCTGGGATGCACAGGCAACTCCCATGTCAAAACAAAACGATCTTTGGGTGATCACGCTTGATCTTGCACCCGGAACCTATCAATACAAATTTGTAGTGAATGGCTCTGAATGGAAACCAGATCCCAATAATCCAACTACTGCTGATGACGGATACGGTGGACAAAACTCAGTAATAACTATTGGAGAAGAATCAATGACAACCTATATTCAAGAAGAAACGAAACCCCAAAGCGGAGTCTTCCCCGTTACCTTTGAATATCAACCTCTTACCGGTGGCAAACATGAAGTGTACCTGGCCGGTGAATTTAATAACTGGTCAGACAAGGATATACAGCTTAAAGAAGATAACGGAATATACAAAACAACAGTTCAACTCCCCAAGGGTAAATTCACTTACAAATTCGTTGTAGATGGCAACTGGGTAACAGATGAAAATGCGTATGAGTTTGTTGGCGACGGACTTGGTGGGCAGAATTCCATTGTATTCGTAGGTAACAAAGAGGACATCGAAGCTCTTTATAAAGTAGAATTTTTCTACAGACCGGAAAATGAAGGTGTGATCGATGTGTACCTGGCAGGTTCTTTTAACGGCTGGAATGCAAAAGCCAATAAAATGGACGAAGCAGAAGACGGACTTTTCAGCACAACGCTTCTGCTCAAAGGTGGTGAATATCAATATAAATTTGTAGTGAACGGCATGGACTGGGTTACAGATATGAGTGCATCTCGTTTTGCTGATGATGGCTTTGGTGGGCAGAATTCAATTCTCGATGTTGACGAGCGCTTCTCAAAAGTTCAGATTGAAGTTAGCGATGGAAATATCATGGCTTATGGTATTCCGACAGATCAATCATTGGAAACGATAAATCCGCTTTCCGATACAAAAATAGAATTCAAAGCCCGTGCTCACAGAAATGATCTTGAAAATATCTATCTCTGGAAGGATGGAGAGAAGATCGAATTGGATTTTGTGGATGCAGACGATACATTTGATTATTATCATAAAATAATAGAACTAAATTCACCTGATGATGAATTTGATTACTACTTCATATATATTGATGGGGGAAAGGAATATTACCTTCTGAATGGAGCATTAACTGAAAATTTTGATGAAAATATGGTCTTTCATTATTCAAAGGAATCAGTCGAGCCCTTCTTCACGCCGGACTGGGTAAAGAACGGCATCATATACCAGATATTTTGTGATAGATTCTACAATGGCGACAAATCGAATGACCAGGATTTCACAGAATGGTATTATGAAGGTGTGAACCAACCACCTGCGCCCGGTAAAAAATTACCTCACAATAAACAGTATTTCCATATAGTCGAAGACTGGTATGATATTTCAAGCTTGAAGAGCAATCCTTACAGACATGACGGCAAACCGGACTGGTGGTCCTTCTATGGTGGCGACATTAACGGTGTACGTAACAAACTCGGATATCTTGAAGATCTCGGTATTACTATAATTTATTTCAATCCGCTCTTTGAAGCAAAATCAAATCATAAATATGATGCAGTTGATTATATGAAACTTGATCCTCATTTCGGTACAGCTGAGGAATTCAAAGAATTTGTAAAAGTAGCTCACGAACACGGCATTCATGTTATAATTGACTGCGCCTTCAACCATACAGGCGAAACCTTCTGGGCATTTCAGGATGCGCTGGAGAAAGGACCGGATTCACCGTACTGGCACTGGTATGAGATAAAGAAATGGCCCTTGCCGGATCCGATCCCTGCAAAATACAATCCATCAGATTATTATGAATGCTGGTGGGGAGTGGGCGAAATGCCTGACCTCAACTGGGATCTTACCCTGCCTAATCCTGCTGAGAACAGTATAAAGAATATTGATGATGCAGACCCGAACTGGGATGTAGTGAACTACATTCTCGATGTGGCAGAATATTGGATCAAGGATATGGATTGCGATGGCTTCCGCCTCGATGTTCCAAACGAAGTCCCGTTCTGGTTCTGGGAACTGTTCCGTGATAAAGTAAAATCTATCAAGCCCGATGCGTATCTCGTTGGTGAACTCTGGGGCAATGCCACAGATTGGGTGAACAACCACTATTTTGATTCGGTCATGAACTATGCATTCTTTAAAGACCCTGTTATGCGCTTCTTTGCAATGAGAAGCTGCAGTGCAAAGAACTTTGATAGGGACATCAAACAGGGCTTGCTCGCGTATCCCACTCAAGCAGTGCAATGTATGATGAACCTAATAGACAGCCACGATACTTTCAGATACCTGGAATCCATTAAAGGTGATACAGATAAGCTCAGACTTACGATGCTCTTTTCCATGACCTATGTTGGTGTTCCGCATATATGGTATGGCGACGAGATCGGCATGATGGGAGCACATGATCCGGACTGCCGCAGACCTATGAATTGGAAATATACTGAAGACAAAGAAAAGGTAGCGCTGCGCGACTGGTATAAAAAGCTTATTCAAATAAGGAAAAA
>JACNJG010000224.1 GCA_014382685.1 Candidatus Cloacimonadota bacterium | reverse complement strand
TGGTTAAATCTTTCTCACCCCGACTCATCTTTGCAAGCTGAGTCGTGCCTGGTTTTATTTATGCACCTTCTTAATGAATTCTTCCACTTCTGGGATACCGCCCTGATAAATTAGATAGCCATTATATGGTTCTCGCTTAGTAATTTCTCCTGCGATAGGCGTGAGCATAAGCTCTTTCACCTTCCCGATATCATCAGTCTGCCCGAGTGCCCAGCCAAGTTTGATATACGCAACTTCAGGAAGCATATTCTCTGCCGGAATAATTCCATAACTCATCAGATCACGCCCTGTATCATACACGAACATGTGCACATAACCCCACAAGGTCTGCACTGTCATATACACAGGAATGCCCTTTTCCTTGCATTTTCTTATAGCTGGATAAAGCGGTTTGTTCACATGCCCCAATCCAGTTCCTGCAATGATAATTCCTTTGTAGCCATTATCAATGAGCGAGTAGATCATATCGGGCTGCATATTGGGATAGTAATAGATCAAAGCTACCTTTTCCTCAAAATATGGAAGTATCGTAACATTTCTATCTTTGCGTCTGTGATTATAATTATGTTTTATCGGCACAACTCCATCTCGAGTAACTGTTGCAAGCGGCACATCCCCTATCGTTCTGAAAGTCGAGCGATAGGACGAGTGCATCTTTCTCACACGAGTTCCTCTATGCAGTAGCCCGTACTCATCTGAGGTCGGTCCGAACATACACACCAGAACTTCTGCAATATCGGATGTGGCAGCAGTTGTTGTTGCATGTATTAGATTGAGAGCTGCATCAGAAGAGGGTCTGTCTGAAGAACGCTGCGAGCCCACCAGCACAATAGGAACGGGCGAGTTTTGTATCATAAATGAAAGTGCTGCAGCAGTGTGATGAAGAGTGTCTGTACCATGCCCGATCACAATGCCGTCGATGCCTTTTTCAATCTCTTTGCCGATCGCAATTGCGAGCTTTTTATATTGATCCGGTCCCATATTTTCACTGAAAACTGCGAAAAGTTTTTCGGTCTGCAAATTGCAAATATCAGCAAGCTCGGGAACTGCTCCGTAAAGCTCACCCGGAGAAAATGCAGGGATGACCGCACCTGTTCTATAATCCAGCCGTGAAGCAATAGTGCCACCGGTTCCTAAGAGTTTTATATTCGGTTTGCCTTCTGTAAAAGGAAATTCTTTTTCAGGAATTTTATAATGAGCTTCTTTATACCCGATCTCTTTCATTTCAGTGATCGTATTTACATCGATTCCCACATTGTAGCCGGTTGCAAGCTTCAGAACAATATGCAGATCATCGTCATTTTCGGAACGGGGTAGAATGATCCCTTTGAAATTTCCTCGTGTCGTCTGAACTTCGGAATCACTCCAAACACGAACTTTGAAATTCTTCAAAACCGAGAGTGCCTGTCCTTTGTAACCTTTAAATAAATCAATCATAGCTCATCTCCCTGCAGATCTTGCTGCACTGCCTGATGAAGCTCATTGAGCGGTATATTCCCCAATGCAAGTGGTCGCAGATGTCCCATAATCCATTTCATTTCAGCACTTGAATTGGTCTTTCCACTTAACTCTTCGAACATTGAGTGTAGACTTGGAATGTCGTTTAGGATTTCGTTCTTCTTGCGTCTTTCAAATTTCACGAGATTGAGTATCGACTCAAATTCTATGTGCGGATTCGTATAGAGTATCTCAAGCATGGAATACAAAATATCAAGATCAATTTGTTCTTTTTGAAGGAATTCTATAAGCTGATAGACCAGCTCGTATTCAAAAGGAACTGATGAATTGTGTTGTCCCTCAATATGCTTTAATTTATGCCCCAGAAGCGTTCCAGCCCATTTGGGAGAAACCTTAAGCTCTTTGATAATTCTTTCGAGCAAGGGCATCAGATCATTTCTGAGAATGTAATAATAGCAATCTTCAGGGATCTGCCATTTTTTGAGCTGTTCCATCCGCTTCTTCAAACTAACAGGAAGCATCTTACCAATTTCCTTAATATCCTCATCTTTGATCGGGATGGGAGCAGAATCAGTATCAGGATACATTCTGTCAGCACCAGGTAGAACGCGTTCAAAGATCGTGGTGCCGTCATCGAGAGCTTTCCTCGTCTCGTTGGGTACACCTTCAAAAGCCATTCGGCAACGCTCCTCCATAGTTTCCTTTGCAGTTTTCACATCCTCTTCCGGAGCCCAGAATACGATCTGCGCATCATTATCACCGCATCTTAATAATTTACTTCGCTTTTTCAACATATCTTCATTGAACACAGGATTCATATCTTCAGAATGTACCATATTTGGTTTTTCAAGACAAGCAATGACCTTCAATCGACCTTCCAATTCATCAGCAAAGGTTTTGCCGGGCTGCAGGAAGAAAGAAAGTATTCCTTTGAAGTCTGGGAGATTGCAGGCAATGAGCTTCCAGCTCTTGTCCATTGCTTCTTTGATGGGCTGGTACTCAATATCCGATATATCAAATGTAATTGCTTTGAAATTCGGCTTCCATTTGTTGAGATCTTTGATACGTTCACACAATTCTTTTTTGATCTCCAGCAGTGCTTTCTGACGAAATGCTTCATTATGAGTAAGTTTTGCTATCCTTTTTATACGTGAAACACCTTTAATTTCGACACGTGTCCCGCCAGTGATACTTACGTTCACATCCTGCCTGCCTGCTCCGATACCCACACGAACTTTACCAGAGCTTCTATTAATGAATCTGATAACCTGTCCTGCTTCCATTACTTCATCCGGAGTGAGAAGTTCGGGATAGGTCACTGTCTCGATAAGCGGGATCCCAAGCCGGTCAGTTGTATAAACTCTTTCATGTCCAATATCGGAAACTTCGCGGCATGCATCTTCTTCTATACTGAGTTGGATGATGCGAACATTCTTATGTTTGAGTGGAATTTCTCCTTCAATGCCCACGATCGCAGTTCGTTGAAAGCCGGTCGGTATGCTGCCGTCGAGATACTGCTTGCGTGTAATATGCAGTTCCCCCACCACATTCTGGTGCATCATTAAAGATATTTCAATGGCATATTCGAGGGCTTCTCTATTGATCTTGAAGGGTGGTGTGTCATCAACCTCATAAGTACAAGTGGTTTCGTTTTTAATGCGGTACACGATATTTTTTCGAGTGCGGAATTCCATCAGTGCAGTGCCGTCATAGGTGCCCATTTCTGAAAGTGTGGGACGCATGTGACGTATAAGTTCGGCATCATAATCTTGCAGGTTCTGATATTTTCCTGCAGGACATCGGCAGAAGAGTTTTTCCTCTGTTTTCAACTGCTGGTGAACTTCCAAACCGCTTTTAAAGCCCATTTTTGCATAGTCTTTTGAAGTGGCTTTGTCTCTTGTGATATAGCCAACTCGTTTCATGCTTTTGGCATAATTTTGTTTCGGATCAAATTTCTTGTTCATATTATTTCTTTTAGATATTTCTTAGCTTGGATAGATTTCCAAAGTGATTCCATGCATGTCAAT
>JACNJG010000223.1 GCA_014382685.1 Candidatus Cloacimonadota bacterium | reverse complement strand
TTGTTAGTGATCGAAAAAGAGAGCGGTAAACCGATAGGGGAATGCAAGCTTGGTCTGCCCAACGAAGAAGGCGTTGCTCATACGGATGTAAAACTGGTTCCGGCATTCTGGGGAAAGGGTTTCGGTGTAGAAATAAAACAAGGATTGGTCGATTATCTGTTCACACATACGAATTGCAAAGCCATACAAGCGTCACCGAACAAATCGAATATCGCATCTCAGAAAATGCAAGAAAAGGTCGGCGCAAAACGTATCAGAGAGGGCGTATATAATTTCCCGGAATCCATGCAACCTTATACAAAACCTGTGGAATATTATTTGTACAGAATAGATCGAACCGACTGGGAAAAGAGGTAGGAATCCATAAAATCAATATATTTATGGACATTCTTATTGTGAATATATAAAGAAGTAGAAAAATAAAAAAGGAGTTATCATAAAGATGCAAAATATTCTTAATTATTTAAATTCAAATCCAATTTTGTGGGTGATCCTCGGCATTCTTGCAGTGCTTCTTATCATAGCGATCATAAAAAAAACGTTCAAACTTCTTATTGTTATTGTAGTTATCGCAGTAGTGTATGTCGGGTATCTGTTCTTTACAGGTAAACCAATTCCCACGAATAAGGAAGCGTTGATCAAACACGGACAAGAACTGCTGGAAAAAGGAAAAGATGTTGGCAAAGATCTGCTTGAGAAGGGGAAAGATGCAGGTGAGGATCTTATAGAAAAGGGTAAAGAGGAGCTGAAGAAGAAAACAGATGGTTAGAATGCTGTAAAATTGTTTATTCCTATAATTGAATTTTTCTGATTCTCTCTGCCTGCCTGTTGCGCCGTAGTTCTACGAAGGCGAACCACGGCGGATTCTCAAAAGACAGTATGAAATCAGGATTATATTTTTAGTCTTTCTTCTCTCTTCTCTTTTCTGCCTTCGTCTCTTTTTTCTCTGTGTTCTCAGTGTGCTCTGTGGTTATGTTATAAATTATATTTATCCTTCCATTATGCCCTAATCACCCCGAAACTGACCGCAGAATTTATCATTGCCTGCAGTTCATTGATTGCTTTGGATACCGATTGTCCGATAAGGTCCATTTTGGAGATTTGATAGATCCGTTCAGATGCTTTTTTGATCTCCTGTGAAGAAAATATCTGGTCAACAAGTCCGCAGGATTTTATAAGAGAAATGATCACAATATCACGGGGTTCGGGTATTTCATCACTTAGAACGATCTGACGAATACGATTTCTTACGGTCATTTCTTCAGCATTATTGATAACAGGATAACGTTTTTGAGGAAATAGTCCGAGTATCTTTTTCTTTTTTTCTTCAAGGATTCCCTTTTCAACGAGTCGCTGTGTTAATATCTCTCTAAGATTGCTGAATCTATTTCTTATCTCTTTTACCCAGTACAGTGCATTTTTGCTGTCAGGATACTGCTTTATCATTTTGATAATTTCGTCATAGATCGGGTCGCCTGTTTCGGAATCATCAATAAGGATCAAGTGTTCAAGGTCAGTATCGATCTTATTTTCCAGAGCCAGTTCCATTAAAATAGCTCCTGCAAGTGCGCTTTCAAAAGACATCAGCGACATCGGGAGGAAGTTGCCCTTTTTGTCGTCAAGGGCAAGTAAAATTAAATCTTCTGCAAAACTAAGCATCCTCATTTCTCCATAAAATTTATTTTATATACTATTAAGGATACTCTCATTTTTTTCGTCAATGAAATTTATAAAACAATCTCGAGAATCAATAAATTTATAAATTCTTTGACAACAAATATACTTCTCTGCCATATATAGAAGCTATAAAGAAATGCTCATTCATTGGAGGAACAATGATTAATCCGCAGATATTCAGAGAATATGATATTCGTGGTATAGTAGATAAGGATCTCACAGATAAAGCTGTCGAGAATATTGGACTTAGCTTCGGCACCTATTTGCGCAATTTGAATCTTAAGTCCGTTGCCCTGGGCGGGGATTGCCGTCTCAGCACAAACCGATTTCGAGCGATACTCAGCGATGCCCTGGCGCAAACGGGCTGCAAAGTTATAGATGTGGGTACTGTGCCTACTCCGGTGCTGTATTATGCAATTGAAAAATTGCAGACCGATGGCGGATTGATGGTCACAGGCAGTCATAATCCTCCGGATTTTAATGGCTTTAAACTCTGCGTGGGCACCTTCTCCATTTATGGACAGGAAATTCAAAAGATCAGAGAGATAATTGATGACGGTGTGTATATTTCAGGTGAGGGTTCTTGCGAAAAATACAACTCTATCATTCAAGATTATCAGGATTATGTGGTTGAGCATCTCCTTGTTGATAGACCTATTAAGGTTATTGTAGATTCCGGGAACGGCACTGCAGGTCCTATAGCTCCGGACATTTATCGCAGATTGGGATGCGAAGTGATCTCCCTTTTTGAAGAAATGGACGGTACCTTTCCAAATCATCATCCTGACCCGACAGTCAAAGAGAATATTGAAATCCTTATTAGAAAAGTTATAGATGAAAAAGCAGATGTAGGTATTGGTTTTGACGGAGATTCCGACCGCATCGGCGCAGTGGATGAAAATGGAAATATTGTGTGGGGTGACCAGCTTCTTATGATATTTGCTCGTGCAGTGCTCAAGGAACACCCGGGTGCAACAGTTATCTCTGAAGTGAAATCTTCAAAAAATCTGTATGATGATGTGCGGAATCACGGTGGGAATCCCATTATGTGGAAAACCGGTCACTCGCTTATTAAGGAAAAAATGAGAGAAGAAAATGCACTTCTCGGAGGCGAGATGAGCGGTCACATGTTCTTTGCTGATAAATATTTCGGCTTTGATGATGCTATCTATGCAGGAGGAAGATTGCTTGAAATACTCTCTCAAACCGATAAGCCACTCAGCGAACTTCTCTCCGATGTGCCACCTGTTTATAACACACCTGAGATCAGGATCGACTGCCCTGATGAGAAGAAATTCGAGGTCGTCGAACATGTGAAACGCTATTTTGAAAAGAAAAAATGCGATATAAATGATATTGATGGAATGCGCATCACTTTTGAACACGGATGGGCTCTTGTGCGTGCATCGAACACCCAACCGGTACTGGTACTCAGATTTGAAAGCAACTCTGAAGAGCTACTTGCAGAGATCAAAGATATGATCATGAGAAGAGTTGAGGAATTTATCAAAGCAGCTTCCTGATCCCCATGAGTTATTCACACGAGATATCCGTTTCTGATTTGCTTTCCACAAAAGCAATTCTACTTGATTTGACTGAAGCTGATAAAACCCAGCTTTTAAAATTCTTATGCATTCGGATTTCTGAAGTGTATCCCGATATTGATCCACAACATTTTTTCACGGATATTATGAAACGCGAAAACGACCTGTCCACCGGCATTGGCAACCATATTGCAATTCCACATGCCTTTGCTGAACATGGAAAGAAAATTCACTTGCTTTTCGCAACGCATAAATGTATTGAGTATGAGTCACTTGATGGCAAACCTGTTAAAATAATCTTTATGCTCGCAATACCACCCGATGAAAACAAATTATATGCTTCCTTTCT
>JACNJG010000092.1 GCA_014382685.1 Candidatus Cloacimonadota bacterium | reverse complement strand
TTTATCGAGCATACTTTGCAGGCAATGGCTAGCATTGAAACTGAGCTTGGTTTTTGAGAAAACGAGAAGCGTTGAGCAAAGAGGGAAAAGATATACGGCTTCATTACATTACGCCGAGCCCCGTCCACTTCCGTTAAATCGGAATACACCATGGTAGGCAGGACACTGATAAACACAGATTCAGAAAATAAAATAAAGAAAAGTAATTCAATAAAATCTCCTATATTAAGAGGAGTACGGCTTTAGCCGGGAGGTGTGTAATATCAAATCCGACGGCTGGCGGATGCTGTTAATCTTGAATTATAAGCCGACGGAGTCGGCTACTCCAAATAGAAACTGGTTGTCATTCCCGAGCCCCATCGGGAATCCAGTATTATTGTTGGGGAAAGTGATAAAAATGCAGAATGTTTAAAAACATGTAAAATTTCTGGATTCCCACTCCCCACTTTCGTGAGGACAAGCTTCGTGGGAATGACAATTCGGGGGTAGGGCTGACTATTCTTAATCATTCGAAAATTTTCTTATGGTGTTTTAACTTTGCGAAAGGAATGCAACTTTCGCAAAGACAACATATCAAAAAAAAGCCCTTCTTTCAAAGGGCTTTTGGGAGAAACGAGCTTTCTATCGTGTAACCTTAGATCGCTCCACTATCTTCGATGCGTAACACATCGACCTTTAAATCTTTTAACTTATCCTGAAGGGAATCTAATTTATAGAATCCAGATTGGTCTTTAGGAAGTTTTTTATTGATATTCTCAAGCATTTTCTCAAGATCAATAATCTTTTTCTCATCACCATCGATAGTCACTTTCACGTTTCCGCTTTCCACTGAAATTAGCAACTGGTCGGCAATATCAGATCTTTCACCAACCTTTGCCGTGACAGTTATAACATCCCCATCACGAAGCACATCAACCACTACTTCATCATTCCTATTCACTTCATCGAGGATTCGATCGATATCATCAATATCATCCACTTCGATCCCGTTGATCGCGATAATGATATCATCTACCTGAAGCAATGAGCCATCAGCAGGAGAACCTTCATATATCTTCTTTATCAGCAAACCATCCTCATCATCGAGTTCTTCAACCTGTAATCCGAGCCACTTTCCATATTCATCTCTGTAGTTCCATACATACACATTGCTGGGTATTTCAAACCATCCAGCTTTATTAAGAAAAGATTTGGCGATTTCCTTCTTTCCCAATACAACTGTGAATGTTTTGTACTCTCCACTACGGAATACATCGACAGTTACGGATTGCTCCGGCTCCATGCCCCCAAGCATTTTGCTTATCTGATCGGACGTGTACACATGCTGACCTTCTAGATCGAGCATGACATCTCCCCCTTTTATACCTGCCTCAGCACTGGGACCATCATCGACAATATCACTGATAAGCACACCATAATTAGTGTTCAAACCCTTTTTCTCGTAATCCTTTTCGGAAAGATTTGTTAAAAATACTCCGAGATATGCTTTGTGTTCCGGCTTGGGTCCGAAATCTTCCTTATTCGCAAGCGTCAATTTTAAAGTTTTTTCATCCCCATCGCGATAGATTTTCATCTTTATCTTTTGCCCGGGTTTATACAATTTCAGCATTTTTGTGAACTGGTCATTGTTAAATAATTTGGCGCCGTCGAATTCGAGAATGATGTCATTTTTTTGCATTCCGGCTTCTTGGGCAGGAGAATCATCTACAATTCCATTAACCATGATACCATATTCAGTTCCTATTTTCTCATAGTCCCTGATATCCCCTGGATAGATTCCGACAAAGGCCTTTTCCTCTGCTGCAAGGGATTGCGTCATAGCCAGCATGAGGATCGTAACTGCTAAGATCGGAATGAATTTCATTTTTTTCATTTCTGTTGCCTCCATGTTTTTTTAGAATAATGAATTTGATGCAAGCTGAACCGGCCGGGAGGTAAATTCCGAGACTATAAGCAGCGCATCATTTGTTTCCTGTGATCTATATTTTCTTACAATATATGCCTTATCTTCAACGTATTCGTCTGGATCGAACTCCGATTCTATTGATGGATTGTGAATGGTTGTATATCGCAAGTAATCATTAAAAGGCATCAATTCTCGCGGCTGAACAGCAGATTCTCTCGAAGTTCGAAAAGTAAAATTATGCGCTCTATAGGCAAATTGCGGCTTGATAATTAAGCCGATTGCAATAACAAAAAAGAGAGCGGCAAAACCCACAGCCCATCTCAACCGGGTTTGTATTTTTCTTGTCGGACTGAAATAATGCTCGATCAATCGGGTTTTCAGTTCGTTTTCAAATGGATCATTTTCCATTTTTGGAACATTAATGTTATCTAACATTTCTTCAAATTTTTTCATAAGACAGAGCTCCCTGTAAAAAATCTCGTAGCTTCCCCAACGTACGATGCATCTGAACCTTGATAGTTCCTTCTTTCTGTTTGAGTATCTCAGCGATATCCTTATGCTTCATCTTCTCAAAAAACCGCAAAGAGATTAGATTCTGCTCATAAAGAGGAAGCGCTTTTATTGCTTCTTTCAGAGTCTCAAAATCCAGATCGATAAGTTTCTCTCCTTCATTGCTTCGCTTCTCAAACAGCTTATCTCTCATGGCGTTATTCCGCTTCTCATTTCTGAAATATTGATTGGTCTCGTTGACTGCAATGCGGAACAGCCAGGAAGAGAAGGAACATTTTTCCTCGTTCACGAATCTGTACTGTGGTAAATTTTTCATAGCTTTAAAAAATATATTTGAAACGATCTCGTTTCTTGCTGCATCGTCATTCACTCTATGATATACAAAATTATTTATCTTCGGATAATATTCTTGATACACTTCTCCAAAGGCGGTAAAATCCTTTTTTGCTTTGAGTATGAGTTTTTTTTCTGACACTTTCTTCATTTCCATGCTCTTATACATTTATAACGCAACAGCATGCGAAAGGTTACAATTTTTATTAACAAACCTATTTTTTTATTGATTTTTTATATTTAGGTAAATATCAGCTTATAAGGAGTCATTCTATGAATTGAAGCGTTGTTTTAACAATTTTTATTTTTCTCGTGCCCTTTTATGAAGCAAAATTATTTGTTCGTGTTTCCAAACTCCTGCTGGGAAATAATGGTGACAGTAACAAATTCTCCTCTATCAAGAGGAGTACGGCTTTAGCCGGGAGGTGTGTTATACTGATACAGGATGAACCTGCACCTACTCCTTTTTGGATGTTGGATTGATTATCCCTAATCAGTCGAAGATTTTTTTATGGTTCCTTAACTTTGCGAAAGGAAGGCAACATTCGCAAAGCAATCTATCATTTCGGACTTGAATCGCATCAAGCGAAGTGCGTGTGATTCGAGGACTGTTAATTTCGATGGTTTCTCTACATTCTCGCTTCATGCTTCGCCACGAAGCAAGTACTCGAAGTTTCCGAAGTATCATGGACCATTCCATGGCACACTCATCACAGTCAGGAATTGATTACGGATTACACACCCCGATTCCGATAAATCGGAATCACCCCTCTCGAGAGGGGATAAATTGTGAGCTGTACAATTCTTTCGTTCAGGAGTGAAAAGCTACATCACTTCATCAGGATCATCTTGCGA
>JACNJG010000142.1 GCA_014382685.1 Candidatus Cloacimonadota bacterium | reverse complement strand
ATAATGAAAAAGTTTCTACTGATCATTACAGTTCTATTTATTTGTTCCTCAGCGTTTGCAGATATAATTGAAAAAACTTACTATTTTGATGATCCTGATTTCATTCAAATTGATGCTCAATATCAGCTTATATCATTTGAATCAACACTACAATCCGCACCGGCTGGTAGCCCCTCTGTTCCGTATTATGCAGTTTCATTGCTATTACCTTCCGGTCAGGAAGCTTATGAAGTAGAAGTAATTCCGGAGAATAAAACAGCAATCTCCGGTCTCTATGAACTTTATCCAATGCAGCATGTACAGCCCTATTCAAAAGGGTCTCGTGGTGAATTTGTGATAGATCAGGATATTTATAATAAAGCCAAACCATATCCTGAATCCATACACGGGACGCTTTCAACTCACTATATGAACGGCTATGGATTTGCTTTTACGACAATAACTCCTGTGGAATATATCCCGAAAGAAAAAAGTATTTCATATTACAAAAGCATTACAGTCAGAATCCACACAAAACCTGAGAAAAATGAAGCGTGTGTTGCAATACCGGCTTATATTTCCGATTCGCAAATTAATACTCTGAAACAGCTTGCTCAGAATGATGAGATGTTTTCGACTTATCAACGTAACCATCGTGACGGAGGATATGAAATTTTGCTTATCACTCCCGAAGCATTTATGAACGATTTCTCAGCTTTGACCGGCATGTATCTTACACAGGGCTTGAGGACAGAGATCGCTACAACTCAATCTATAAATCTATCAATGTCAGGCATTGATCTCCAAGAGAAGATAAGAAATTATATCATTCAAGAATATCAGACTAACGGAATCCTTCATGTTATACTTGGCGGTGATGATGAGCATATTCCGCATCGTGGTTTTTTCTGCGAAGTGCAGTCCTCTTCGGTATATACTGATGATGACATTCCGGCTGATCTCTATTATTCTGCGCTGGATGGTACATGGAATGACGACGGAGATAATCTCTGGGGTGAGATAGGGGAAGACGATCTGTTGCCCGATGTGTCTGTCGGAAGAATTTCTTTTAGCGATTCTATAGAACTCGCTCATATTCTTAATAAAACTATGATGTACCAGGAAAATCCGGTTCCTGGAGAACTTACCAAACCCATTCTTGCAGGAGAACATCTCTGGAATGATCCACAAACATGGGGTGGCGATTATCTTGATCTGCTTATTGGTTATCATGAAGATAATGGCTATACAACCGATGGTATCCCTGCTGATCAAAATATCGAAAAATTGTACGATAGGGAACTGGGATACTGGGATAGCTCAACTCTTATCAGCAAGATAAATGAGGGAAAATCCTATATCCATCATTCAGGACATGCAAACACGACTTATTGTATGAGAATGAATAGCAGCGATATCACGAATTCAAACTTCTCGAATGTGAACGGTATTACTCATAATTATACGCATATATACACTCACGGATGCCTTTCAGGTGCTTTTGATTCCAATGATTGTATTGCGGAGAAGATAGTTAATCTGGAAAATTTCGCAGCTTCTTTTATTGGAAATTCCCGTTACGGATGGTTCAACGAAGGGCAAACCGAGGGACCTTCCGAACATCTGCACAGAGAGTATGTGAATGCACTTTATACACTTCGTACAGACAGGATCGGGGAAGCTCATCTCAATTCAAAAATTAATACTGCACCATGGGTCAATGCTCCGGGTCAGCATGAAGAAGGGGCTCTGCGTTGGTGTTTCTACTGCTGTAATGTCATTGGCGATCCAGTCATGCCCATCTGGACTGACGAACCAATTAATATTGAGGTCATTTATCCCGACAGTATTTTTATCGGGCAGGATCAAGTACAAGTTACCGTTACAAGCATTGGAACTGATACTGAAGGATTGATTTGTACTCTTCTTAAAAATGGAGAATTCCACGGATCTGCAGCAGTCAACGCGATAGGAGTTGCAAATATAAATATCGATCCGATTTTCTCGGATGTTGGTACTGCACAGCTCATTGTGACCGGCTATAATTGCCTAAAGTCAACTTATAATGTCACAATAATACCTTGTGCGGGTGCGTACATCATTATTGATAGTGTTGCCACAAAAGATGATAATAACAATGTGCCGGAATATTCCGAGGAAGTAAGTTTTGATTTTGTGCTGAAAAATGTAGGAACTCAAGATGCGACAAATGTCACTGCCACGCTTAGTTCGGATGATGAATATATCACATGCTCATATTCTTCTGCTTTCTTTGATACGATCTTTGCAGGTGGAACTGCAACGCAGGAAAATGTGCTCCCGATAATTGTTGATGATTATGTTCCTGATCAGCATGTAGCTGTGATATCAATGGATATTACTGCGGATGGAAAGCAGAATTGGGATACCCAGTTTGCAATCATTCTTAATGCACCGGTTTTGGAAATGGGAAATTGTCAGATCAATGATAGCGCTGGAAATAATGATGGAATTCTCGATCCGGGAGAAACAGTTATTATGACGATCCCAACACTAAATACAGGCCATGCGATCTCACCCGAAGCTCAAGCAATACTGTCATGTTCTGAGAATTTGATCACGATCCAAAATACAAACATATCGCTTGGACAGATCGAAGCCGGAGAAACTACGAATGCGAACTTTACAGTTACTGCAAGTTCCCAGCTTGAAGAAGGTTCAGCAGTCATCTTTGAATATGATGTGATCGCTGGCGAATACGAACTTGTTGAAGAAATAGGCATGACAATAGGTCTTATTATTGAAGATTTTGAAACAGGTGATTTCAGTATGTATGATTGGTATTTTGGAGGAAATGCAGATTGGACGATCAGCGAAACGAATCCTTATGAAGGAAATTACTGTGTGAAGTCTGGTGATATTCCTAATAACTCGGAATCATCATTAAAAATTGATGTCGAAGTGTTTGCTGATGGGATGATTAGCTTTTGGAAAAAAGTATCCTCAGAAAATAATTATGACTATTTACAATTTTATATAGATGGTTCACTTCAGGAAGAATGGAGCGGTGAATCGCCCTGGTCTGAGGAATCTTATAATGTTTCCTCAGGAGTACATTCATTCGAGTGGCGTTATGATAAGGATGAGTATATGACTGGCGGGCAGGATCGTGCATGGATCGACTATATTATTTTCCCACCACTCGGCGCTCCGACTTCTAATGATGAGCCATCTCAAATCACTCAAAATTTCCTTGCTGAAAATTTCCCAAATCCTTTTGGTAATATAACAAATATTCGGTTTGCTTTAAAGAATCCTGCGAAAGTAACCATCGATGTATATAATATTTTGGGGCAGAAGGTCAAAACTATTACAGAAGATGAATTTCCTGCAGGAGTTCACTCAACCCATTGGGATGGAAAGGATGCATTCGGACATCCGGTTGCAAATGGTGTGTATTTTTATAGAATGAATACTGAAGAATTCTATCAGACAAGAAAAATGATTTTGATGAAATAAATAAATGAAATCAGAAAAATGAAAGAAAAATCAATGATCGAAATAATCCGCCTACGCCCGATAAGCCGGGACTACGGCGTGAAAATGGAGTTTGAATGAAAGTTATTCCACTGTTGCTTGCTTTTTTACTTATTTCTACTT
>JACNJG010000046.1:1670-3650 GCA_014382685.1 Candidatus Cloacimonadota bacterium | reverse complement strand
TTTTAATATTATTACTAGTCTGTTCATCTTTGTATGGTGGCAGGCGTAATGAGAGTCTCAATTTTATTGAGAGAAATAATTATCTTTTGGTTTTTGAATTCACTACAAATGCTGATCTCGGAATACAGTTTATCTTCAGTCTTGCTCATAAGACGGGTTTTTTCATTCATATTCGATCCCATCTTGGTGGACCATCTAAAGATTGTGTTTATGAGAGCATCACCCCATATATTGCAGAGGAAGTTTTTGGCGATTGGTATAAAGGAGACGATAAATATGATCATCTCTATGCCGGCGGAGTGTCGCTTGGGATGTCGCCTTCTGTGTTGTTGTGTCTCGGTTTGGGATTTGGGAAGCAGGTCAAATACAGAAATTATATAGATAGAACAGGCATTCTTGGCGATGGTGGATCCTACTATGTTATCGAAAAAGAAGATTTGAGTATCAGCCCTTATGTTTCAATGAATTTCAAGATTGCTCGGTGTTGGGTGTGTGCATTCTCGGTTTCAGCTTCTCCGTTCCAGGTTGGATTTGGGATTGGAGCAGATTTTGGGCTGGCTGGAATTGGAAGATGATGGGAGTGAAATAAGAAATAAATTTAATATGAATAAAAATTCCTTGACATCATTTTACTTGGGTTCGTTTTTTCTCTCACATGATTTGGGAGAGATAATTGATAAAAGGAAAAATCGTGATGTTGAAATTTAAATCGTGTTATATGTTCTGTGTAACCGCACAGCTACGAAAGGAGAAGCAATGATAGTAAGAAATGCAAATGGGGATTATGATGTATCCGGAACAGTGGTTTATCTGTCTGACCTATGGAATTATTTTAATGAAGAGGTGCTGCTGAAAGATATGCAGGAAGGTAGGATCAATGCACGTAAGTGGACGGAGGAGACCGTTGATGTTGAAAAATTACAGGATTTTTTGAACGGAAATACTGTACTTTCCGGTCTCGTTGTAAGGAAATATCTTGACTACAAGTCAATGAGTTGTTCCGATTCGGTTGAATTTTCTGAACTAAAAAAAATAATGAATCTAAAATTTGAAACTTACGAAACAATGATGAGAAGTATTCTCATCAAACTAAATGAATTATTATCACAATTTTGCCGGGATCAGTTTCTTGGCTTGAAAGAAATTGCAGAGGATTATGCTTATCGTGGAAAGCAAATCTATTCGGTAAAGACTCTTCGGAATAAGATACGGGTAGAAAAATTTGGTGATAAGGAAATTGGACATCTTGATATCGATGATCTTCATTTAGTATTTATCAAGCGAGGTATGAAGTGGATTACAACTTTATTGCAGTGGCAGGAGCAGAAATCGAAATTGGATTATAATCATTTTTGGAAACGAATTAATGCAAAAAAATATACCCCAAAATCTTTAAAATTTTGTCAAAAGGTGTGTGCGGAATGATAGTAGAAAATTATTTTGCGACATATAGGAGAAGTATTCCATAACTCCCGACCCTCAATAAAATCGCATAAGTGTAAGATTATCAAGGAGATACGGCTTTTTAGAGTAGAACATTGTTTTTTTTAGGTGTATATTCAATGTCTGATAATGTATATATCGTATTCTTAAAAAGCATAGCTAATTTTTCCCTTTGTAGGTAGTTACCTGCAAACCTTTGAGCCGTACTTCTCCTGTGTGAGATGTGCGGCTCTTTCTTTTTTTAGGGCACAAAATATAACTACTCAAACGCATATTTACATAATTAAAATTATCAATAGAAAACAGATAAGGAGAATCATGCCAGTAAAGGTATCTGAAATGAATGAAAATGAAATCAAAAAGGAGCAAGAAAAATTGCTTACAAAACACTGGGATACACCAGTCGTTGCTGATATTATCCGTGCATACGAATTAGGGCGACGGATTGGAGCACTTACCCTGTCAAAAAAATCACTCTATGTCGTGAAGTAAGTATGAGCGAAATGAAACAACTGTCAAGTAAAATTAATAGGAATA
>JACNJG010000046.1:0-1199 GCA_014382685.1 Candidatus Cloacimonadota bacterium | reverse complement strand
TTACTAGATATCAATCAAGATATACAGTATATATATAATAATATATATAGTACCCAGCTGGAAGCGTTGCTTTCTGAGTATGGTATCGACGATGGACGGATAAATGAAATTTTTACGAGAATAAAAGACGATGAAGAGGTCGGGATTATTTATCTTGAAAAAATAAAATCTGTTATTCAGGTCATGAATGTCAAAAAGGTGAATCCTGAAAAACAGACAAAATACCTTACAACGAGTATTGATAATTTCAATCCCAAGATCGATGCCAAATCCCGAAAATTTGCACGTAAGATCATCAAAGAAAATGAGCGTAGGAAAAAACGTATCGATCAGATGGATAATGATAATGCAGAGCTTGATGAACTCAAACAGAAAAATCCTGAGCAATATTGGGAATTCGTCAACTCCGGCATGACAAGAAAAGAGTGGAAGGAGCAGCGATCATGATATTCCGGCAATCTGAAAAAGAATATTGGTACGAGCTGAGAATCTTTAATTGGGAGTGGAACAAGCCGAGACCCGATTCCGGTAAGAATTTTTTGAAAGAACTCAAGGAGCGTGTCCCAAAAGAGAAGAGACGCTTCATAAAACGTAAGAACTTATGGCTGATCCACGTTTCAGCAAAAAGCATCGTTGTTGAGCTTATCGCTGAGACATGGGGAGGACAGACGAGCTTGGAGATGTAATGAAACAATTAAAAAGGGAAAAGGGAAAAGGGAAAAGGGAAAACAGCGAATTAACACAAAGAAACACGAAAATAGAATCCGCCTTCATTACAGGACGGCGTGAAAAGCAAGGGAGATTAACATGGCAATATTAGCAGGTTTTGCAGGAGTATGCGTTTTTATATTTGCATTAGCGCTTTTTCTGATCATTGGCTGGGGCTGGAATGCTCTTTTTTGGGCATGGGTTTCAGGATTTGTAACGATTATCATCTTTCTTATACTCGGCAGGAATGCACCGAGATATTTTGATGATGATGAGGAATATTTAACCACGAAAGTCGCTAAAAAGCACGAAGATGAAAAACGGAAAAGTTTAAATTAGAGTTTAATAATTATGACAACAATGGGCGTGTCGGTTTCTGTGGATAGGTTTCCCATACAAATATGGAGATTATTTCTTCAGGGATGGTTTTTTTCCACAGAACGGGAATTTCATACCCGTCCTCCTTTCCCGATGCGCCCTTTTTTGAAATT
>JACNJG010000115.1 GCA_014382685.1 Candidatus Cloacimonadota bacterium | reverse complement strand
AGTCCCGGAATCAAAACACCTAATTTTGGTGATTTTTCTTTGATTTTCATTATGTCATCTCCTAATAAATTTTTTATTTAACAATTCATATTTTTTAAAATGTAATTGTACGTCAATTTTAATTATACCTTTCAATCGATTTATGGAATATTCTCATGACCGCCTTCATAATAGAGTTTTTCCATTTTATGAACAAATCTTTCCGTTGCTTTGCCATCAAGCATATAAAAATATCTTTCGCGATATTTGTCTGCTTGTTCGATCATTTCTCTGGTTGGATTTATACTTTGTTCTATTGCTTGCTTTATCTGTTTGCCTGAATTTATATGAACGAATGCTCCTTTAAGGAATTCACGATTATCGATCTCCAGAAGTGCTTCTCCATCAGAATGGTTCAACTTATTGCATGTAAGATCATAAATAATGCCAAATTTCCTAAAAGCGAGGAAATCAAAAACTGTGCTGGATGCCTCGCTCATAACTGTATCTGCAAGAGCATAATAAGGAACTATATTCAGCTCTGTAAACGGTAACAGGACAGCGTGTGGATATTTCTTAATTCTGCGTTCATAAATGTGATGTTGTTTGTGAGGAGCATATTTCCCCATCCAACTATATGGATGGAGTTTAATGATCAAATTGTAATCTTTTGTCTGCTCAAAAATATCATTTTTGACTTCATACATACAGGTCGGTTTGTATGTCGGGGCAAAGAGAATTATTTTTTTATCTGGATCTAAATTCCATTTTTTAAGAAGTCTGGACTTATCATCGAATCTACCCTGAAAATAATAGTCCAGTTTGGGAAGCCCGATAAGATGCACTTCATTTTTTCCGAGAGATGGAGAATTCTTCAACGAATCTACTCGGTGCTGCCCTTCCACAAAAATCAAATATTTATCGTTTGGAACTTCTGCTAAATTTCGATAAAGGATATTTTTAATACCTGTTCCGTGATTCAAGAAGATGAGCATTGTTTTTCCATAATATTTTGAATTTCGCAGGGTATCGCCGGATATTACGATATCAAAACCTCTTGTTTCTTTTGTAAATCTGTAACCGAGTTTTTTCCATTCATCGATAATTTTGTTACGAAACGGTAAATCAAAAATGAAATATCTTTTCTTTTCCATGTCAAGCGAAAACCAGATATCGTATTTATCGTCGTTCATCAAATATTCAATAACCGGATCGAGCGCAGCTTTGTGGTAGGCATATCCGATTCTGAATAAAAGTTTTATCTTTTTCCCTGAAAATAATCCGGATTTAACTTTATTCAACATTTTTGGGTCCTTTGAAATTTTTCCATAAATTTTTCAATTTTTTCGATCACGGTTTCAACTTTCAGATTTTTGATTCCCGGAATTTCCGGTTGGATCACCAGATGTTTTTCCATTTCCGGCGGAGTCCAGTGAGCAGCCCAAAGATGACTGAAAATTCCGATAGTTGGAATCCCACATGTGATGGCAATATGTCTTGGACCATTATCATTTCCAAGAAAAAGAGATGATCTTTCAAAGATGGCTTTCAGTTGTTTGATATTGGAAATTTTGTAGTTGATCTCGATTTTATTTTTCATTTTTTGTTGAATGGTTTTTATAATGTGAAATTCTCCGGGACCCCACGTGAAAACGATCTTTGCCTGATATTTGTCGATTAGAAAATCGCAGATTTGAGCAAAATATTCCGGATCCCATAAACGATAAGATTTGATACTTACAGGTGAAAGAGCGATTATCAAATCTTGTTTTTGAAAATTAAGGCCATGCCACAATTTTTCTGCCCATTTTTTCTCTTTATCGGTTATGAATAATTCAGGTAGGAAATCATCAGACTCATTTATACTGAGAGGTTGCAGCAATTTCAATTTATTTATCGCTGCATAAATTTGAGTATCGACAGGTCTGATCTTTATATTATAAGCATAATTCCTGTGCCTTTCTGTGAAAGAAATTCTCCTTTTTGAAAAAGTCAGAAAAGTGATCAATGCAGATCTCGGATTCTGTTGAAAATCGATCACAATATCATACTTAGAAAAAACAAACCCGAAAAGATAAATCAAGTATTTGAGGAAGTTCATCTGCGAATTTGGGACAATATATTTATCGATGTTGGGATTATGCCGAACTGCATCAAAAGCTTTATTTCCAACAAGAAAAGTTATTTCAGCTTCCGGTAAATGTTTCCTTAAAGCTCGAACTGCTGGAGTGCACATCAGGACATCGCCGATTGCGCCGTGTTGGATCAAGAGAATTCTTTTCATAAATATTTTAGGTTAAATTAACAAAGAGAAACTGTTCCCAGATAAATAATGAAAAATTTAACGGGATGGGTAAAAGGGTTAATGCAATTTTTTTGTTTCATTAACCACCAACTTCTACTCTCATTACCAATCCCCTGCTTGGCAGCGGAAGACGATAATACATTGCGTTCCCAAAGTGGGCTTTGGGAACGAGGGGATGAGAGTATCGGTTTACAAATGTTTAATGAATTTTCTAACATATCTCTATTCACAACACTTATAGAGTGAATTCATTTAATTCTCATTATAAATAATTTATAGTACTTCATAAACACAGAAATGGACGCAATCCAGCAAAGGATCAAACCCCGAATTCCGTCCAAGAATCCCAATCTAAAAAAATAATGATGAATAAATTTATACGAAGGTCTGAAAATGAAATGAAACAGATTTGCTTTTTTCCCTTTTTGAAACATATCGTTTGCTTGCCACGTTGCGTAACGAACCATTTTATTCCAATGAGATTTAAAATCTCGAATCGGAATATGAATTATATAAGCATCCTTATTTTTAATTCTCGATCGATTTTTAATATCGAGTGTTGAATGAACGCTTCGTAAAGTATATTCTTTATAAGACTCTCTTCTCACCAAACGCATTCCCTGATAGCCAAGCTGACGATCATGATTCTGAATCTTCCCAAAAAATTTCGTCTTCAGGTAAACCAAATATCCATCGAAAGGAATTTTTTCTATTGCCAGGATTTTCTCGATCTCCGCTTGTAATTCGGAGGTGCATCGTTCATCCGAATCGATGATCAGAACCCATTCATTGGAAACTTTTGGCATTCCCCAGGTTCGTTGTGCTCCTGAATTTTCATACTCGTGCTGAACGATCTTCACATTTGGAAATTTCCGGCAAATCTCAACTGTTCTGTCTTTGCTGAAAGAATCTACAATAAAAATCTCATCGACCCATGTTATCGACTTGAGGCAATCCTCGATAATGTCCTCAACATCCTGTACAGGAATGAAAGCTGAAATTTTGTTTTTTCGCATGATTACTATCCTAACCTATATAAACTGTGAATAATTAGCAACGAATAATGACGAACAAGAGCGAACAAATAACTTTGAAAAATTTATTTTGTTAGTATTTGTTCGTTGCAAAAAAATATTTATCAAAAATGTTATAATTTCCATAGTAAAAGACTCACATTATTCTAAATCTAATTTCCACCAAACAGGATGGAATAGGAGTTGTGTTGTTTCTCCCAATTTACTTGATCTTATAGTCTCAATCGGATCATTTCCTGTGTACCAGAATCTTCTTCTTGAATCGGAAATGTAATGATCTGTTTCAACAAAATATGTTTCATATGATAAGTTAAAATTCTTCATTGAAAGAAATGGCAAATTCAGCGAAAGGTTATTATAATTGGGACTTGGTAATTTTGAGAATGCCGGGTTTAATGATAAATTCTTTTTATAAATTTCATCGAAGATCAAATAATTTGTATAGTATATTTCTTTTGGCAATTCTTTATTTAAGTTCTGAATTATTTTTGAACCATGAGCGGCACTACCATAAATTTTTATGCCATTGTCTCTTAAACTTGTCAGGATGTTATGTAGATTTTCATCTGGTTGATAACCGTTTTTAAAATAATCAGTTAAAAGATCGTTATGTAACCCGATTTCATGTCCTAAACTTTGGATTATTTTTGAAATTTCAATTGTTTCATCAAATTTATTTTTATAATATTTTGCGCTATGCAAAATGAAATAGGTAGCAACAAGACCATATTTTTGCTCGATTTTCGCCATTTCCAAAGAAGTCCAAGGATCCATATCTACATCATGCCTGATGATCACTCTCCTTTTTTGATGTTTAGAATTTTTATAATGCTTCATAAAACAAATTGACTCTACATCATTGATTCTTGATAGTTCTTCACAAAGATGGGTGTATGAATATGGAGGAATTTTATATTTTTTTCCTCTTACTTTATACTTAATATCTCGAAAAGTTTTCTGTAATTTTTTCAATTTTTTCCCCTTTTATATTATTATAAAAATCAACCATTCTTTGTATCTGGCTTTCCATTGAGAAAGAATCCCTTTTTTCTAAAATATTTTCAACAATTTTGCAATATTGTTCGTTTGAAATATTCATATAATTTTCATATTGTTCCAGAATAAATCCAAAATTATTAGATAGGGTGAAATTCTTAACTTCATCTAGACAATCTTGAGCAAGAACCGGGATACCGGCACAAATATAATCAAAAGTTTTATTTCCAAAAGCAAACCTGATATGAGGTAGTTTTGGAGCAATATTATTATTGAAAACTGTGATACCGAAATCATATTGAGAAATTTCTTGAATCAGTTTTTTATATGGCAGTTTTTCATGAACAATCAAATTTTTGATCTTTCGATAATTCCGATATTTTTTATTTCTTGAGGGATAAATGTGAAGCATAAATCCCTTTTCAGATAGTTTCTTTAAAATTTCAATTATATTCCTGTGATCTGTTCTATCTTCGGAAATTCTACCAATATAAACGAGATGAGTTTGCTTGTCCTGTTTAGAAAGTTTTGGTAAAAAATCTTCAGAATTCAGAGTGCTTTCTGAGGGAAAATAATTAGCAAAACTTAAGCTATTATCAATTAACGAATAAAACTTCGCTACTTCATCTTTGTATGAATTCATAATGTAAACAGTTCCATCTGCGTTTTCATTACAGGTTCTTTCAAATTTTTTATCTTTCTTTGATAAATGATGTTTAAAAGACATAAAATCGTGCTGATCGTAAATTACGGGAACAGACAAATTTGCTTTTATCAGTTTGGCTCCTAATCTGTCGGGTTGATTATGAAAATGAATTAAATCGATGTTTTTCGATGCCATTATTTCTTTTATGATTTTTATCTCTTCGAACTTGCTTTTAGGTAATAGTGTGATCGAATCGAAGATAGAATTTCCATAACCGTAAACTTCGTCAGGGGTTTTATCTTTATGAGCAAGATGGATATTAAAACCTTTTGATTTAAGTGCTTCGGAGATTTTAATCGTTCTAATGCAGGGAGAAGAATCCTGAACCATGAGGATGTTTTTAATCGAAGAATTCGCTTTCATATTTTTGTCCAATAATCTCTGAACCGAAGTTTTTTATCACATATTCTCTATTTTTCTTCGAGATCTTTTGTTTCTCTATCAAAGGAAGACTGCTCCATTTAATTATGGCATCGATCATTTTATCTTCCGAATTATATCCCCAATTATCCCAAAATTCTTTGATCAAAGGATTCTTCCAGGCATTATAGAAGCCTTGCAGACCGCATAAAATACCTTCTGCGAATGAATAATGAAAACTTTCAAGTTTACTAAAACTAATAATCATATTTTGTTTTGAAAGATACTTTGATATGTTTTTTCTGTCGTCGCATAGGTTTGTTTCAGGGCTCCTTTTAGTAATGCTCACAGAATATTTTAGTTCTAAATCTGAAATTATTTTTTCTATTTTAAGTAAGTAATTTAATTCTTTGTCATTTGCTGGATATCGAGCAAGAATATTCAATTTGTAGGAATCATCTTTTTTTAATAATTTTGAGAAGAAAAGAAGCAAATCGATATATCCTTTTACCTCATTAAAGGCAAGACTGAATGAACAAATATTTTGATTGTTTTTTGGTGAATTAAATTTAAAATCATCAATACTAATCGCATTTGGAATTGTTATTGTTTTAACAGTATCATTTACTCTTTGTTTGAATAAATTTTCAAACTCTGTATTTACGAAAATAACTTTATTAATATTTTTCCATTTAATTTTTTTCATATAATCAGTATCAATTTCCCAACGATGAAGACGAACGAAAATTTTTTTATTTTTCCATTTCTTTTTTGAAACTATTTTAGCAAATTTATTTGCCCACTCAACCCAAATTATTCTTCCTTTTATCTGATTTAATAATAAATCCCTTTTATGCTCGGGATATAAATACTGAATTGTGTATATTTTAGCCAATTCAGAAAGAATAGGCTCTGCGAAATGATCTTTACCACGTCTACAAATAAAGGTGATATCATACTTAATACTTTTATTACACATATTGTTCTTTATATTTTAGTAAATTATAGAATTCATTTTACCATTTTTCACATAAGAAAAGCCGCTGATTTTCATATTACTGATTAATATCCTTTTGGATGTTCTGAATTGACTTCAAATGATTTTTGAGTGTGGTTGTTGATATGTCATCGGTTCGATCAAGATATAGCACTTTGCGATATTGTTCAAGGTAATCGAATTTACCCTTCCAGTCACAGCCCATAACAAAGACGTTAATATTGTGTTCACGAATATCATTTATTTTTTGTTCCCAGCTATTTTCAGGGATCACTTCATCGACATATCTAATTGCCTTGATTATCTCAGCTCGATGCCCATAGGGTTGCACACATTTCTTCCCTTTGATGAGGTTGAATTCATCAGTTGAAATTGCTACTGTTAGATGATCTCCAAGCTCTTTTGCCCTTTTCAACAAGCGGAAGTGTCCATAATGAAGGAGATCATAAGTGCCGTAAGTGAGAACTTTTTTCATAATTGCTCTAAAAAGGTTTAATAGGTTTGAGCTTCCTCGACACCGGCTAGTACTCTCAAACCAGCTTCAGCAAGAGCTTCCATTTCACCTTCACCCGGGAATATATAAATTTGGGCAATGAAGGACGTACGTTCTTTGATCCAGCCAGTAAGGAATTTGTCATAAGCAAGCCCACCGGTAAGGTAAATCGCATCAACATTTCCTTTGAGAACTGTTGCACAAGCACCAATTTCTTTTGAAACTTGATAAGCCATTACCTCGAGGATCTGACGATATTTTTCATTACCTTTTTCAACCTCCTTTTCAATTTCAATATCATTATCTGTGCCAAGATATCCCATCAAACCGCTTTTTTTAGTGAATATATTTTCGATATCAGCTTTTGTGTATTCACCGGAAAAACACATATCAATGACTCCGCTGAGAGGGAGTGCTCCAGCGCGTTGTGTGGAGAACGGTCCCATTCCGAGAAGTGCGTTATTAACATCTACTACTTTTCCTTTTTTGATAGCCGCCACACTGATACCACCACCCATATGAACACCGATCAAATTACAGTCAGTGAGAGGTTTGTTGAGTTCTTTTGCGGTTTTACGGGCAATGGATTTAATATTCAGAGCATGAAAAAGACTTTGCCTGACTATTCCCGGCACACCTGAGATTCTGGCAACATCTTCCATTTCATCAACAGTAACCGGATCAGCTATGAAGCAGGGAATGTTAAATTCATCAGCGATTGACTTTGCGATAAAAGCACCTAAGTTTGAAGCATGAACTCTTCCCCAGATTGTCGGATCTTTTAAGTCAGCAAGCATTTTATCATTTATCTTGAATATTCCGCTTGGGACCGGACGCAATAGCCCTCCACGACCTACAACTGCATCAAGAGAATCAATGTGAATATTGTTTTCTACAAGAGCTTCTTCCACGATGTTCTTTCTGAACTCGAACTGGTCGATTAGTTCTTCAAAAGGAGAGAGTTCTTCCGGTTTGTGGTTGAGTGTCTTTTTAAAGACTTCTTTGTCATTATCAAAAACTGCGATTTTTGTCGAAGTTGAGCCGGGATTGATTACCAGAATACGGAAATCAGGCATGCTTCCTCCAAAAATTTTTCCCAAAATCTGAAGATGATTTATAAGTGGTCAATAAAAAAAACCCCGCTCAAAGGCGGGGTAAAAAAACATATATTGGTTTTTAGTTAAAACAAGAATCCGAATTCAAGTGAAATGGCATTTGTAATATTCTGATTATCTTCCGGTAAATTTTTTAAGCCAACATCTGAGTCAATATTATATTCAAACTTAACAAAGGAATTATCAACCGGTTTCATATTTAAACCAATTACAATATTAGATTCTTTTGCTCCCTTATCATCTATTCCGTTTCTTGAGAAGTAACCCAAATATGGAATAGTTTTCTTGGCAAATGGAAGAATAAATCCTTTTTCATAAGAAGCAATCAAAAAGAAGTTTAAATCGGAATTATCATCATCGTCAGCGATATTGAAAACTTGGCAATTAAATTTGGCAATATTTCCTAATTCGTATATAAGGTCTGCGCCCCAATCATATTTTCTATCATCGTCATCCCAATCACGGATTCTGAAAGAAGCGCCTGCATCAAGTCCTGCCCATGAGTATTTTCCTCTAAATCCAATAGTTGAGGGCGAATCAGTTCCACCAATTCCTTCATTAGTTCCACCATCTGCCCAATATGCATTGAAAGTGTACTGTGAACAGAGTTCACCGGTAAAATTAACCATCCAATTAGAATCAAAGGTTTGCGGGTGAAAAATACTGGTATTTTTAGAGGATCTACTTGAAACATTCCCGAACGGATAAGCCATATCTCCAACGGTCATGTCAACTGTAAACCATCTAAATTTTTGGAAATAAGAGTAATATGTAGTAAATAAATTGAATTTTATCCAGGCTTCATTGATACTGAGTTTAGGATTATTCTCCATAAGCCCAGAAAAGTCCAACGAGGTTATAAAATTTTTACCTTCCCATTCAAGATAAAAGTCTTTAAGATGCCAAAATCTTTCTGAACCAACACCCTTTTCGATTCGTTTTGAAGAATAATAGAAACTGATCTCATTTGCAACGAGGAATGAGCTTACGAGCATGAGAAAGAGAGTTATTAATAATATTTTTTTCATAGGTTTCTCCTAAAACTTATTGAATAAAGGTTAGCATCTAAAAACTATATCCGATTTCAAGTGAAATGGCATTTGTAATATTCTGATTATCTTCCGGTAAATTTTTTAAGCCAACATCTGAGTCAATATTATATTCAAACTTAACAAAGGAATTATCAACCGGTTTCATATTTAAACCAATTACAATATTAGATTCTTTTGCTCCCTTATCATCTATTCCGTTTCTTGAGAAGTAACCCAAATATGGAATAGTTTTCTTGGCAAATGGAAGAATAAATCCTTTTTCATATGAAGCAATTAAAAAGAAGTTTAAATCGGAATTATCATCATCGTCATCGATATTGAAAACTTGCAAATTAAATTTGGCAATATTTCCTAATTCATATAGAAGGTCTGCGCCCCAATCATATTTTCTATCATCGTCATCCCAATCGTTGATTCTTAAAGAAGCGCCTATATCAAATCCTGCCAATGAGTATTTTCCTCTAAATCCAACAGTTGAGGGTGTATCGTATGCGCTAATGCCTTCATTAATTCCACCATCCGCCCAATATGCGTACCAGCCGAGTTTTCCAAATTCTCCATTAAATTTTACCATCCAGTCTTCTCCAAAGAATGTGGGTTGGAAATTGGTGATATTGCATGTGGTTTTACTCGATACATTACAGAAAGGATAAGTAATTTTTCCTAGTGAGATGTTCATAAATTTGAATGGGGTGAATTTAATCCAAGCTTGTTTTATAGAAATGGGATTACCCGCTACAAGAGGGGCAAGATCTAAATCCACATCATAATTATCACCTGTCCATTCCAAACGAGCCGTTTTAAGATGCCAGAATCTTTCTGAGCCTACATCTTTCTCAATACGTTTTGATGAGTAATAGAAACTGAAAGTGTTTGAATTTGGAATTATCTTATCAATAACAGCAACTGATGCAAAAGAAAAAGAACTGAATAGAAGTAAACCAATAAGTATTAATCCAATTTTTTTCATCAATATCTCCTTTCTTTTTTATAACATGAAGAATGATTGAATTATCATAAATCCATGTTATACTTTGATTTTCTCTAATTTTTAATTAATGAAAATTATTTATAAGCTAAATTGTATTTAATTAAATATTTGTCAAATTTTTTATTATTTTATTTAAAGAATTCTACTCCAAGAGAAATTCTATGGATATTATTCAGGTCGGGATTATTCTCAAAAGCATACTGTAGAGTGTAGTTCTTATAGGAAATAAAGGCACCCGCGGTTAGATTTTCTCTATCAATTCCACAGGCAACTGAAAGGAAGGGGGCAAAGTTAAAAAGCATACCAGCATGAAAGTCAAAACTCGCCTTGCCAACGGATAGTTGGGCAGATTCATCTCTATCCTCAAAGAAAATATCAGTTTGAAGTAAAAATTGTGAAGGGATATTAATAATTGGGAAAATGAATCTTGCACTTGCACCTGTCAAAACATTCGGTGTTACTGTTTCTGTTTCACCGTTCTTCCACCAAATCGAGGTCCCGATCGCATCACGAATATTCAAGCCAACCTGAATGCTTGGATTGATCTTATAAAGAAATCCCGCATCCAGTCCAATTCCCGATGCTTTTATGTCTCCAATTGTTCTGTAGATCAATTTTGTGGTAATTCCAAATGATATAGTATGAAACAGTTTTGAACTAAACGACAGATAACCGGTATAATCAGCATCACTTACATATTTATATGCATGAGGTGGGTTGTGAACCGAAATAGTATCGTTGGGATCTTCGAGCTCTGTAAGGGGAATTCCAGAAATACCTGTGCGAGTAATAAGAAAACCAAATTTCTTTGCCTCATCGAGGGGATAGACTGCGCTGATCGCATCATATTTTAGATTCCCGGCATATTCCTCAGAATGCATAATATTGAAAGAAAGATTGTTGCAATAATAAATTCCTGCAGGATTCCAATAGACTGCCGTAGGATCGTCAGCGAGAGCGACAAAAGCATTTCCAAGTGCTCGAGCTTTGACGCCGACACCGATATTCAAAAATTCTCCTGCATATTTATCAGCGTGCAAAAAGCCGCTTAAAAGAAAGCAACTCATTAGAAGAATAATTATTTTTTTCATAATACTTTAATATAATCCGAAATTATTTTTTTTAATTCGCCAGAATCGAAAGATATTGTCAACTTAATTAACTTTCCATCTTTTCTGATCGAGAGTATCCTACCTCTGCCGAAACTCATATGTTCGATTCTTTGTCCTACCTTAAAAGTATCATCCTGTGTACCCAGATCAAAGGTTTTTTTGCTAGTATATCTCTTTGGTGAGAACTTGTTATCTGCATGAAAGTTCGTCATATCAAACATCTGGAAATGGCTCTTGTTGATGTCGTTAAGAAAGCGAGATGGGAAAGATGACATTGTAGAGTCATAATATCTGCGAGATTGGGCATAAGAAATGAAAAGTTCTTTGATCGTCCGTGTCATCGCGACATAAAAAAGCCGTCGTTCCTCTTCAATATCACCAGTGGATTCCATAGAATTTCTATGAGGGATCAATCCATCTTCTGCTCCCACAATGAACACATATGGGAATTCAAGCCCTTTTGCATTATGCATTGTCATTAGAGAAACTACGTCTCTGTCGGTGTCTGCATAGTCAATATCAGAAACGAGCGAGAGATTCTGCATATACTCCTGAAGTGCCGGCTCTTTATCATGGATAGTAATAAAATTCTCTGCAAACTCATCAGTCGAGGCAACAAATTCCCGAATATTCTCTGCTTTGCTTTCACTTTCAATCGAGTCATCGTGTTTATAAAAATCTAAAATTTCAGTATTATCAATAACCTTTTTGACTAATTCATTAATTGGTTGCTGCTGGGAGATATCAATAAAGCAATCTATCGTTCTTTTGAAGAGTTTCAGGTGCTCTTTACCTGAAGAAGATATTGCCTCGCAAAAATCAACTGTTTCAACTGCATCAAAGAGGGAGCTTTTTTTTTCAACAGCAAAATCTAAGAGGTATGAAATGGTCGTTTTGCCAATTCCACGCTTTGGAAAATTCACTATTCTTAAGAAACTCTCATTATCCTTTGGATTTGCAATGAGTCTGAGATATGCGATAATATCTTTGATCTCCTTTCGCTGGAAGAAATTCACTCCTCCCACGATCCGATAGTCTATGTGATCTTTGATGAACTGGGTTTCCAACACACGGGACTGAGCATTTGTTCGATAAAATATTGCAATATCTTTTAGAGAAACATTATGTGTATCATGAAGTTCATTTATTTTTTGTGAGACCATTATAGCTTCATGGCGTTCATTTTGAGTATTATATAATGAAATATCCTTTCCGACTTCCTTATCAGTCCAGAGCTCCTTTTTGTGGCGCGATTCATTACGTGAAATAAGCTCATTCGCAGCAGAGAGTATACGTTTTGGTGAGCGGTAATTCTGTGTCATACGAATGATCTTTGGTTTCTCATAGTCATCTTCAAAAGAAAGAATGTTTCTGATATTTGCACCACGCCAGCTATATATTGATTGATCATCATCACCGACCACACAAATATTTTTGTGCTTTTTCGCAAGCAAATATGCAAAGCGGTACTGTGCGTAATTTGTGTCCTGATACTCGTCGATCATCACATATTTGAATTGCTTTTGATAACGTTCAAGCACGTCTTTATGATTCTCAAATAGTTTTGCAGCATATAGAAGAAGATCGTCAAAATCAACACCATTATTTCTGATAAGATATTTTTGATACGCTTCATAAATTTGCTGAAGATATTTTCCATAATAGTTGTCATCAATAGAAAATTCATCATATTCGACAAGGTTATTCTTTTGCTGGGATATGATGTGAAGGATCTTTTTAATCGGGAAGTTCGTTTCTGCAAGGTTGATCTCTTTGAGCACATTTTTCATAATACGCTGCTGATCAATGCCATCGTAAATTGTGTAATTTTGTGTAACAGGCAAGTACTGTGATTCGGTTCTTAATATTCGAGCACACATTGAGTGAAAAGTACCAACCCATAAGTAGCGAGTATTTATATTGAACTGATCCTGCAAACGCTCCTTCATCTCATTCGCAGCTTTGTTTGTAAAAGTAACTGCCAAAATATTATTAGGATTTACTTTCTTTTCTGAGATGAGATATGCAATTCTATGTACTATGCAGCGTGTTTTTCCACTGCCGGCACCGGCAAGAATAAGCACCGGACCTTCGGTTGCAAGAACAGCTTCCTGCTGTTTCTCGTTCAGCGTATTAAGAATGGATGAAGACATATTATTGAGTGATCTGTGAAAATTTCCCTTCTAATGTACCTCCGTCAAAAATATTGTAAGATGTGATCTTGAACCACACATAATCATGGCTTACGTTATTCTTTAAAAAAGTTGTGTCATTAGGGCCAATTCCTCTTCCCACCCGATCATAAGTCCCGAAATAATTATCTTGGAAAGCACCGTAAATGTAATATCCATCTGCAAGACTGTCCTCTTTAGTAATTGCTACATACCATTTGATAAGATCGGGATCCGTGTTCAAAGTATCTATCTGAACAACCGGTGGTGCAAAAACATCCGGATTTCCAATCGGATCAAGTGGATTGTTCCTGCTTAGTGAACAGGACAGAATTAAGATCGCAGATAATAAAAGTAGGAAAAAATAAATATAATGTTTTTTCATATTGCTAAAAACGTATTTGTATGCCATGTGCAGTTACAGTTACCTTGCTGTTCATATACTCATCATACAAGGTAAACCAGAGATCGCGATTATAATCTTCTGTTGACTGGATCGTATCCAGCACAGTATATCCCCAGACAATTATCCATAAACCGACAAGAATACCTGAAGTGCTGTATGAAGCATTTGCATCAATATAATATTGATTTATCTCATCGATCTGATGGGCATTTTGGTATTTTTCATAGTAGTCCTGTGACTGGTCGTAAAAGTAGTAAGCACTTCCAGCCAATAATACTTGCAATCCTAAAAGAATTTCACCTTTAAGATAATTTCTTGTTGAGAAATGCCCCCATCCCGGAGCTATCATTGATTTCAGGCAATTTGTAAGATGGGATTGTTTCTTATTTTCCCACTGCTTGAAAATGGTCATATTCTCTTGCAGATCTATTCTGGAATTTTCCCAATTAGTTGCATTATCCCAGCCATATTTAATATTGTTTTGCAGAATCGCATCACTACCAAATTCACCGGGCTCGTCTGCAAAAAGTGGAAGTGAAAGAGCTATAAGTATGATGATTAGTAATATTTTTTTCATGATGCAAATAATTCTTCTGTTATTTCATTGAGAGGAACAATTTTTCCGGTTTCCAGGCGGACAAGCCAGCGAAGAAAATAGTTTCTATCAGGTACTACAATAGTATAGCGGACTTCATAACTGTTTCGTGTGGCTGTTCGTAAAACCTGCCACGGTGTGACGCGGATGTCCTGTCTTGAATAATTCTTTTGTGCAATGGTTTCTACTTCACCTATTTTGTTAGGAATAAATCCATTATTATACTGCTTAACTATTTCAATGGCATATTGTTCAGGATCATTTGAGATTCTTGTCCAGATATAAGCCAGGTTTATCTTTTCATAAATTTGTGAAATACTATCGAGTTTATATGCCTCTGAGTATGAGTCATAGGCATCAACATATTCCTTATTTTCAAATTGTGCATCACCCTGTGCTACAAGCTGAGCCGCTTGAGCAATTCTACGAGCAAATTCTTCAGCACGAGCGATTTTGTTATAAGCAACTTGATAATCTTCAATAATATCAAGACTTTTTCGATATGAAGAAATGGCGATATCAATCTCTCTATCTACAAGAAATCCATCGCCCTGCACAATATATATTGATGCAAGCTCAATTAATTTATCGTTCACTCGATCTGCAAGCTGAGAATTATACTCTTCTGCACGAATAAGATATGTTTGTACTTTATCCAGCTCTCTATCCTGAAGCAATGTAACAGCCCATGTGTAGTACACATTTCCGATCATATCTTTGATGTCTTTGATGAAATCTGCGGGATAGTCAAGGTAGAGAAAGAGTCTCTCTAAAGCTTCTGCATACAATCCCATATCCCATTGCGCCTTTGCCTCATCGATCAATTGTGGCATAAAAGCATCAACAACTTTCGTTGCTTGTGTAAAGGCATCAGAAGTAGGAAATCTATCCTGTAAAATTCGGTATGTTGCATATGCAACATGAATATCTTTTGAATAATTTGTCTGTATGAGAATTTGGTCATAAAGGACATCAGGCATTTTTTCTGATTCTTGAAGATGAAAAATTATAAATGAGAGATAGTCTGATGCATCGGGATAATCCAAATTATCCAAAGCTGATTGAGCGATTTCAAAATAACAGTTATCAAGAAGTGAATCAGCCCTATCTGAATTTGCGAGGAAAAAGTATTCTGATGCTTCAGTGTAGTGATTTTTTTCATATTCCTGCAAGCCAAGCTGATAATATGCTTGCGAACGAAGTTCTTTTGCATTTTCTTTAAAAGCGGGATGTATTGAAGTTTCAATATATGAATCAAGTTCCTGAATTGCTTCAGTATATTTGCCTACCTTGAGAGTCTTAACTGACTTCTTATAAGAGAGATTCGTGCAGGAGATAAAGAGAAGTCCAACCAGGATAATTATGGCAAAGTTCTTATTTCGTAGTATCATGAGATGATTTTGTTCGTAATTGATTCTGAGATATCAATATAGGGATTTGATCTAATTTACCTCCGAAAAAGAGGAAAACAAGTGCAAATAAAACGGTTGTTATCAAAATAACCCACTGGCTGGAAGTTTCATATACAATAACTGTTATAAGTACCATTAATATATTTATCAAATAAACCATGACAGCGGTTATGCGTACAGAACCTGTCGCAGTACCGATTCTATGGGTGGAATGATCCTTACCTCCCTGAAATACCCGTCTTCCATCCCTTTTGCGAGTGATGCTGACCAAGGAGATGTCAAAAATTGCATAAGAAAGCAGAAGAACAGGAAGTAATAACGAGAAGTTTTTTGGCAGTTCAGTAAGGATGACGATACCAAAAACCGAGAGTGTATATCCGATAAGCATGCTTCCGGCATCACCAAGAAATATTTTTGCAGGATGAAAATTATGCGGCAGGAATCCTAAAGTGGCGCCGATAAATATCACAGAAATTAAAGAGATAAAATTATTACCTGTGAGAATACCTAAAGCAAAAAAACCCAAGCCAAGTATTGTAGCTAATCCCGCAGTTATTCCATCCATATTATCAAGGAAATTCAGCGCATTCATTAAACCAACCATCCAAAGAACCAAAATCGGCACAGTTACAAACCATGGTCCGATCAAGGTGGTGTACCCGCTTCCAATTATCAGGATAAGCGAAACAATAAATTGTACGGAAAATTTCACATAGGGAGTCATGCCCTGATGGTCATCCCATAATCCGAGAATGCATACCAGGAAAAGTCCCAAGAAAAAGGAAAGGGTATTTTTAACGGGTGGTATCAGGTTTATGCATATAAAGAATGAAAGAAAAAAAGCACATATCATTCCAATTAATATTGCAAGCCCACCCATGAGGGGAGTAGGGGTTTTATGAAATTTCCTCTCTTCCGGCTTATCAATAAAATTAAGTTTTATCGCGACCTTTCGGATGAGAAAAGTCAGCAAGAAAACGGAAACGAAGGATATTGCAAATATTATAAAATGATTCATTGTATTATTTCAAAATTTATTGTTTTGATTTACCAGCCCCTCCAGATTTTATGTCAATTATTTTAGAATTTCAGGAACGATAAAATTGACGAAATAGTACTCTTTTTGATTTTATGCCAAACTAACTATGGAAATGAAAAAAATAATTGTGGCAATCGATGGTCCTGCAAGTTCAGGAAAAAGCACTACTGCAAAACAACTGGCAAAAAAGTTGAATTGTATATATGTGGATTCCGGAGCTATGTATAGAGCAGTTGCATTATATTTGCTGCAGAACAAGATTGATTTTAAAGAGAAAAAATTACTGAGAAAAGCTCTGGCGGAAATCAACATTGGAATAATTCCATCGAAACTCAAATATGAAAATACGATCATTCTTAATGGCGAGGATGTCACAAACAAAATAAGAGAACCGGAAATTACGAACTATTCATCAACAGTTGCAACCAATGGCTTGATCAGAAAGCGAATGGTCGAACTTCAAAGAAAAATGGCAGAGATCCAATCCATTGTAATGGATGGACGAGATATAGGCACGGTTGTATTTCCTAATGCAGATTTTAAATTTTTCCTGATCGCATCAATCGAAGAGCGAGCAAAACGCCGTTGGTTAGAAAATCAGAATAAAGGACTTAGTTCTAAAACGTTTGATGAGATAAAACAAGAACTCACATTCCGTGATAAAACAGATAGCACAAGGGAAATTGCACCTCTGAAGAAAGCTAAGGATGCGATCGAGATAGACACAACGAATCTAAATATTCAACAGCAAGTTGAAAAAATATATGGCATAATAAATAATGAGATTTTTTTATAGACTAACTATTACTTTTGTCAGAACGCTGATGCACTTTCTTTGGAACCTGAAGATAACAGGAATGAAAGAAATTCGTTTTAAAAAGGGGTGTATCATTTGTGCGAATCATCAAAGTGCTTTGGACCCAGCTTTTCTTGGATCGATCCTTCCCTTTGAATGTTATTTTATGGCAAAATCTGAGCTTTTTAAAAATAAAACATTTGGTGCTTTGATCGGATATTTCAACGCATTCCCCGTTCGCCGTGCGGGTTTTACTCGTGGTGTTATTCAGAAATTTATCCAACTTTTAAGGGATAAGAAAAATATAATCATGTTTCCCGAAGGAAGCAGGAAATCTTTCTCGGCAAAACCAGGCATCGCAAAGATCGCATGGGAAACAGATGCGCCAATCTATACAGTTCAAATTGAAAATGCCGATGACCTTTGGGCTTGTTTTTTCAGAAAGAAGCACCTTCATTTCATATTCAAGAAACCCCTTTTTGCAAAGGAATATAAATCCATGTTCAAAGAGGGTGAGTATAGAGAATTGGCTACGTTTATTTTAAATAGGATCAACGGTATCGAGAATGAAGATTGAGACTGCAAAGCATTCGGGCTTTTGTTTCGGAGTAAAAAGAGCAATTCAGATTGCTACCGAAACAGCTCAAAATAACAAAAAAACAGTAACTCTTGGTCCTATAATACATAATCCGCAGATGGTTGAATTTCTGAGGAAGAAAGGGATTCAGTCTATAGATAATATCAATAATATCTCTGATGAAACCATCATAATTCGTTCCCATGGTATAACTTCAGGAAACTATAAATTGCTTGTTGAAAAAGGTTTGAATATTGTTGATGCGACCTGTCCATTTGTAAAAAAAGCTCAGGAATATGCCCAAAAATTAACAGAAGATGGATATCAATTGTACATACTTGGAGAAAAAGATCATCCTGAAGTTGAAGCTTTACTCAGTTATATTGATGATTCTGCAGTAGTGATCACGGATCCAGATGTAGATTTCAAAAAACCAACCCAAAGAAAAGTTGCGCTGATTGCACAAACTACGCAAAGTGAAGAAAAGTTCGAAAGTCTCGCGAAGAAGCTTATCCACGTCAGCGAAGAGCTTTATGTCGTGAAAACTATATGCAATGCAACTATCCTTCGTCAAGAAACCACAAGAAATTTATCACAAAAAGTTGACATCATGATCGTCATTGGCGGAAAGAATAGCGCAAATACGACACGCCTTGCTGAAATAGCTCGTGCAGAAGGATGCAAGACCTTTCATATCGAAACAGAAAGTGAGTTGAAAGACATGTGGTTTAAGGATGTTGACAATGTCGGGATCAGTGCCGGTGCATCGACACCTAATTGGATAATAAATAGTGTGAAAGAAAAAATAAAAAAAATCAATGAAACGAAATAAGAGGCTCTATTTGTCGCAAACTTACAAATTAGGCTTCCTCATCGTGGAGGAAAAATGGCTGTTAACGTTAAAGCAAAAACTAAAAAAGAAGAAATTTCTAAGGTA
>JACNJG010000221.1 GCA_014382685.1 Candidatus Cloacimonadota bacterium | reverse complement strand
TAATACTATTTGTTAATTTTAAGGGATTCTTTACGAAAAGTGAAGAGTCCCTTTTATATTTCAGATATTATGGAGTAGCCGACTAAGTTGACTGGACTTCATTCCGCCAGGTGGAGGAGGTGTATTTCATCAACCTTTTAGTAATAATTTTTTGGCTTTTTCAATAAATGAGTGGGTAAAGTAAAAAAGTTGATAAAAAATATGGTTCCTTTTATTTTTAAGTGGTTCGATATACTAAACATAAAAATCTGAATATCCAATATCCAACTAACCCACTTAATTCTCCAAAGAGCCGATTTTTTTTCTTATTATTTTAATTATAGATTTCCATATTCTCGGTGCTCTCTGTGTTCTCTGCATGCCACGGCGTCCTGTCAAGTCGTAATGAAATGGAGACTGAAATGAAATGAAGACGGGTGGTTAATCTTAGGGGTTGCAGTCTGTACTCCACCATAAATAATCCGCTGTGAAGTCCAGTCCATCGACTATATTTTATTGTATACAAAAAATGGCTCTCTTTACCAATTCTCCCGACTTGTCGGGATAAAGTAATGTGCTGGATTACCGATACCTAATCAGATTGGTAGATAAGAATGCCGGTAGAGATGATCTCATTTAAAAAACCGGAAATGTCATTATTAAACTCTAAAAGAACAGGTTCTATTCTCAGATCGATCTTCCTTCTCAACTGGAAGAGTTTAGTGCTTTGTGCCAAATAATCATCACCGATTTTATCGAGCACTATAGCGACATCAATATCACTCTCTTCTTTGGCATCTCCTTTTGCGTAAGAACCGAATAAGTAGATCTGCTTAACATCGTAGTTTTGTTTAACCAATCCGACATATTGTTGTACGATATTTATAGCTTTTTTTTGATCCATTGAACAAATCCTTCGGTGTTTGTAATTATTTCTTTACACTTCTCAAATGATAATTTCTTGAACAATTTCTCTTTACAGGTCGGATATCTTGCTTCGATATTTAATGGTTCAAGTTCATCTATAAAATACTTTTGTTCATCAGACAACTCATCCTCTAATTTAGTTGATTCTGTTAAATAAGTTAATCTATGCGTAAATTTTGGTTGAGTATCAGTTAATTTAATATAATAAGCTTTTAAAATTTTTTCAACTGCTTGATGACACATAAAACCAACATATAGATATCTTTTAGATTGTAACATTGCTTTTGCAGTTTCAAGATCATAATCAGCAATATCGACCCAATATTTTATTTTTTTGTTCATAATTTATCTCCATATGAGTCTGATATAGCCCGTATTTTTTTTACCAAAATTAATACTTCATTTCTATTCATCATACATTTTTCTTTTTAAATGAAATATATACTGTCAACTTATTTGGGCATTTTTTTGAAGTAAGTAAGAAGCAAAAACACAATTCCCTCGAAACCTGTCATCACGAAAGTAGTAAAATGGAATCGCAGACTGGACTTCATACCGCCAACCGGCGGGGGTTGGAGTTCAGAATGCAGAAAATCCCGGATCTAAGTTGTTCTCAACTTAAACTTCCGTCCTTTGTTCTGAAAATTCGTCAGATGGCGGATAAACTGGACTTGAGTTTTTTGTTCTGAACTCCACCCAGGATAAATCCGCTGTGAAGTCCAGTCCAAACAACTCCAAATAATACGGCGACAGAGTCACCGACTCCATATTTTATTGATGATCTTAACGAAAAGTGAAAATTGTTTTATATAGTATAAGATTTCCCAACATGAGCGATCGTAATATCACCATCGTATTCCCTTGTAATATACTCAATTATGGGATAGTCCTCAGTATGAGGGTAAAGATGAGTAAGCAGCACTTTTTTTACATCAGCTTTTGCCAAGATCTTCGAAATAAGCAGTGGGTTCAGATGGATTCCCTCATGCACCTTTTGCGGAAACGAACACTCAAGCACAGCAAGGTCAGCATCCTTGCATAAAGTGACTATATTGTCATTATAACCCGTATCACCTGAGATACATAACACTTTCTCTTTATACGTAAACCGGAATCCAATACTGTTTTCCGTATGAAACGTCTGAAGGGTTTGTATGTGTATGTCACCATAATCGAAATCCTCATTTCCCATTTCCCTGACCACGACATCAAAAGAGTTCTCGAGCGTATCACCATATAATCGTTTCAGGTTTTCATAGAATTGCGAAAATCCCTTTGGTGCAATAATTAGCAGTTCTTTTTTTCTTTTGCATTCAGGATCATGACTCAATGCAAAAAGCAGCGCTCCGAAATCATTCACATGGTCGAGATGAAGATGTGTCAGGCATACCACATCTATATTTTTATAGTCGTAACCCGATTTTGGAATAGCATGAAGCACCCCTGTTCCGCAGTCCACAAGAAACAGGATGCCATCGATCTCGAGCAATCCGCCGGATGAATTTTTCTTTGGATCAGGAACACAGGAGCCCGATCCTAAAACCGTATATTTCATTAAAACTTCTTCACGCATAATGATGCATAGGTTTATAAAATGTGTAAAATATAGGCAAGATTTATAAAAATTTTTGGAAATGGATCAGCGGGAATTTTGATCGTTCTCGCAAATCAATTTATCACCAATCCTTGACTACCCTTTAAGATATTTAAGGAATTTATTGACGGATAAAATATGATCTTGTAAAAAACAGCCACATGCCATGATTAAGAAAACTGAGGTGAAAAAATAATGAAAATTAGAATTTATTTTAAAGAGCCAGAATGTTGTTAAAACTTATGAAAAATCTATTAATTAGCCAAAGTTATTTGAACGCTACCAAAAACTTATTAAGAATTATGAAAATAATTATTGACTTTTAAAATGCTATTATAAAAATTATTCATGGTTGGTCAATACAACCAATCCTGGTGAAGTAGAAAAACAGATTTCATTGGGTAGGCGCGACAGGAATAAATAACTTATAATATGGAGGATAACATGAAAAGACAAAATTTAAATGCCTATTTGTCTAAGAGACACAGGCAATTGGGTATATTAAAGATGGAAATTCTATTCTTACTTGCAGTTACCTTACTCTTATCAACTCAACTTTCTGCTGAAGATTGGATGCAACTTTATCCAGAAATTGATGGTCCAGTTGCTGATATGGAATTTTCAGAACTCCCTGGTATTTCTGAATATGGTTTGATTTTTGCACTTTGGTCGAGTGGAGGAGGATTAGGATATTATGATGATACTGGACAGTTTAATGTTTACAATTCTATGTTATATGAATACATGATTTCTATATCTGCAGACAACTCAAACAACCGGATTTTTTGTGCAATTTTTTCTGCCGCCATTGTCCCAAACCTTGTTAAGTTTGATGTCTATACCCATCAGTTTGAAGTTGTAGCATATGTTATAGGGTCATGGTTTGTAAAGAAGCTTCCCTCAGGGTTTTATTATGGTTATGGAAACGGTCTATTATTTTCAGAAACAGGTGATGTATGGGAGAATATAGATTTTTTTAATTTGAAAAGTGTTAGAGATATTGAAGAAATCAGTGATGGCACCCTCTTTGTTGCAGCGGGAAATGAGATTTATCTTGAAAATGACACTACTTTTATTTCTTATGATACAGGTTTACCTGTAAATGATATTTATATTCTTCATCATCCAACAGAAGAAGTATATATTGCCATAGGAGATGGAAGTTGGTCTGAT
>JACNJG010000220.1 GCA_014382685.1 Candidatus Cloacimonadota bacterium | reverse complement strand
CTGTCATGGACCACTCCATAACAGGAGCACTCCGGTGCAAGATAAACCTGCACCTCCTCCACCAGCTGGCGGATACTCCTCTTGCTATAGGAGAATTTTGGAAAACACCAGAACCGTTACCCATATGACCGACTCGTTTGATACTATTTATTTACTTTTTTCTTGCCATTAAAATTGTTGTTTTACAATCTCGAAAAAAAGCAATGGGGGTTCATGCTAAAAGAATATTTAAACGCACTGCAGGTAACCTTTAATCGAGGTGATGCTCGAGAGGAGAGCTATTATTCTCAGCTCGAGAAGCTCATCTTAACTTATGCTGGAATATACAATATAAAAAATGTAGATATTACAGTATTACCCAAACAAACCGAAGCTGGCAATCCGGATTTTCGTGTCTGGGATGGGAAGAATCATATCACCGGTTACATCGAAGCCAAAGCTCCTACAAACATAAACTTAGATGCAATTCAATATTCGGAACAGCTTAAACGATACTGCTCAACCTTCCCCAATGTAATCCTTACGAACTTTTATGAATTCAGATTGTTTAGAGACGGTCAGCTTATAGATACAGTGCAGATCGGCAGACCGGAAATTGCGCAAAGACTCAAGACTGCTCCTCCTCCAGAACATGAAGAAGAATTCATGAAATTCATGCAAACCTTCTTCTCTTTCTCATTGCCCAAAGTTCATACTGCTAAGACCCTTGCTCAGGAACTCGCAAAAAGAACCCGATTCCTGCGCGATGAAGTGATCAGTATTGATTTGAAAGAAAAAGAAGGAAAAGGAAATAAAGACATACTCGGCTTTTATGAAGCCTTCAAAAAATATCTCATCGGAACGCTTACCCATAAGCAATTTGCAGACCTATATTCCCAAACTATTACATACGGGCTATTTGCAGCGCGAACAAGAACAGGAAAGGATTTCAATAGACAGCTTGCTTATCAATATATTCCTCACACGATAGGTATTCTTCGGGACGTTTTTAGATTCATTTCTCTGCAAGACCCACCTATAGAATTAAAAGTGATCGTTGATGATATCTCTGAAGTGCTTCGGGTTACTGACGTGAAAAGTATCCTTCGTAGATTTTTCCATGAGGGAAAGGGAAAAGATCCGATCATTCATTTTTATGAAACCTTCCTTTCAGAATACGATCCAAAGATCCGTGAACGGCGTGGTGTGTACTATACTCCGGAACCTGTCGTGCAATATATTACTAATTCATTACATCAGATACTCAAAAAGGAGTTCGATCTGTCAGATGGCTTTGCTTCCGAAAATGTGACCGTGCTCGACCCTGCAGCAGGTACGCTTACCTTTCCAGCCGAAGCGATCAAAATAGCAGTGCATGAATTCGAAGAAAAATACGGCAGGGGTGGATTGCATTCTTTTATAAAGGATAACATCCTGAAAAATTTCTATGCCTTCGAGCTTATGATGGCGCCTTATGCCATAGGTCATCTGAAAATGGGATTCCTGCTCGAAGAGTTGGGTTACAAAATGACAGATGACGAGCGCTTCAAACTCTATCTTACAAATACTCTTGAAATGGAAGAACTTGATTCGGTTAATATTCCCGGACTTAGCTCATTAAGTGAAGAAAACCATCTTGCAAACGAGGTGAAACAGCAGATTCCAATACTTGTCATTATGGGAAATCCACCATATTCCGGAATTTCTTCAAATACTAATGAGTGGACTGAAAAGCTTCTCAAAACCGATATTGATGGTGCGCAGAGCTACTACGTAGTAGATGGAAAACCGCTTGGGGAGAGAAATCCAAAATGGCTGCAGGATGATTATGTGAAATTCCTTCGCTTTGCTCAATGGAAGATACAAAAAGCCGGTCATGGTGTCATCGGCATGATAACAAACCACAGCTATCTCGATAATCCGACTTTTCGTGGTATGCGACAGAGTTTGATGAAAACCTTTAATAAGATATTCATCCTCAACCTGCATGGGAACAGCTTGAAAAAGGAGACTGCACCCGATGGCAGCAAAGATGAAAATGTCTTTGATATCCGACAAGGCGTGGCAATCTGTTTTATGATAAAGCATCACGATCAAAAAGGATGCGAAGTCTTTTATCACAACCTTTATGGTGAACGGAATTCAAAATATGAATGGTTTGAACAAGATAAAGTTGAACCATATAAATATGATGAGATTTTACCAAAAAGCCCATACTATTTCTTTATTGAAAGACATACACAGAATATTCAACATTACCTACTATGGAAAAAAATATCTGAGATATTTCCAGTAAATAGTGTGGGTATCGTCACAGCAAGAGATTCCTTTGTTGTCAGTTTTTCAAAAAACGAACTTATCCATAGATTGAATCAATTCAGAAATTTGTCTCTTGATGATGAAATTATTGAAAAAGCATATAAACTAAAGTCTAAAAAACATTGGAATTTGTCGATCATCAGAAATAAACTTTCAAAAGAACAAAATTTAGGTGATTGCATACAAAATATTGCATATCGGCCTTTTGATGAACGATACATTGCTTACAACCAATATCTTATTGAACGTGAAAGATTTGAAATAATGCACAATATGCTTGATGGTGATAATATAGGAATTTGTACTGTAAGACAAGTAAAGGTAGGAGCTATCTGGTCTCATATTCTTGTTTCAGACAAAATAATCGAGAGTTGTTATATCTCAAATAAAACTAGTGAAATAGGATATATATTCTCTCTATTTACTTACTCAAAAAATGATGATGTTCATCTTTTTGAAAAACCACAAGTAGAGCGGAAACCCAACATCGCTCCGGAAATTTTCCGTATGCTCAGAACTGCTTACGGAAAAGAACCTTCGCCGGAAGAAATTTTATATTACATTTATGGAATTTTTTACAGCAATGTGTACAGGGAAAAGTATGCGGAATTTCTTAAGATAGATTTTCCGCGTGTGCCCTTTACTGCGGATTTTGAACTTTTCCGAAAGGTAGGAGCGCTTGGCAAACAGCTTGTGCAGCTTCATCTTTTGGAAAGTAAAGAACTTGATACGCTGATTGCAAAATATCAGGGAACCGGCGAGAATGACCGCATCGAGAAAGTTGTATATAATGAAGATGAGCAGCGTGTATATATTAATGACGGTAAATATTTTGAGGGCATTAATTCTGAGTTGTGGAGCTATCATATTGGCGGATATCAGGTTCTGTATAAATATTTAAAGGACAGAAAAGGCAGAATCCTCGAAGATGCCCGTCGTTACTGCAAGATCGCAACAGCTCTACAAAAGACTATCGAACTGCAGAAAGAGATTGATCTGATTTACCTCCAAGTTGAGGAAAATATTTTAGAATAACTGAAACCTACACACCTCCCGGCTAAAGCCGTACTCCTCTTTTTAGAGGAGATTTTTTTCGATTATTAATTGTATGATAACGATTTATAAAAATACAATTTAATAGATGTTCATAATGTCAGATAATTTGAAGATTTATTTTTTCCCCTTCTATTCCGTCTTCGCTATGCTTCGACGCGACAAGCAAGAGGGGTGGATTTCGACTTGTCGAAAGACGGGGTGTGTTAATAAACAATATTCCGATGCAGGAGGAAACTGCGCCTACCACGACCTGCTGGAATTTATCAAATTTATGTTTCCATGTTTCATTTTCCATTATTCAACCCACTCAAACTTGACATAAAAACAATAGA
>JACNJG010000086.1:16155-19369 GCA_014382685.1 Candidatus Cloacimonadota bacterium | reverse complement strand
TTTTTTTCCTTTATATAATTGTAGGTTAATAATTTATGCGACCTTTAAAATACAATCTTCACGCCGCAACTTACAATTGAAATTAACATATTTAAAATAGACTCAAAAGAAAGTCCATTACCGATCAATATCATTTTTTTTATTATACGTTCCTCCTTTCCTTTATAGATGCTGTTTATACGTTAAGTATTTTTGAAATGATTCTTTGGGTGTGCGATTTTCATAAAAAACACCCCAGTTTTTTTCAATATCAGTGGGTCCAGAATTTTCACCACCTCCTTTCCAAGGTTCATCAAATACCTCAAAGATGAAAGTTGTGACTTTGTTTTCTTTAATCCACTCATCTAACTCTATTAGGAATTTTTCCTGAGCTTCGACACTAACATCTCCTTTAATAAGAGAGCCTTGTTCTCCATCACCTGTTTTATCAGGGTTATATTTTGTTGCCCATCCGATTTCACCGATAACGATTTGCTTGTCCGGATGGATTTTTTTAATATTCTCGTAGTTTCGATCTAACCAACTGAATGTATTGGAAAGAGTTTTACCATTCCAGAGGGGGTGTATATGAACAACAATAAAATCTATTTCATCTGCGACCACTTGGCTTTCGTGTTTGTTCCAGAAATTATAATCATCTGCTGTTGTAACAGGTACAAGAACGTTATTTCTAACAGCACCAATGTAGCGGATCAAGTTTTCAGTTTTCATTTTATGCCAGGACCAATAAACTTGTGTTTCATTACCCACATTTACACCACAAATAATTTTTGGAAATTCATTCACCAGCTCAATACACTTGATAGTGTTTTTTATATTAGACAACCTCATTCTCTTATCATCGGTTTCTTTAGCAAGCCAAACACCCAGCAATACTTTTATGGGAAGTTCATTATCTCGAATTACTTTTAGGATTTTCTCAGTATCATCATCAGAATTATATACACGAATTAAATTCCAATATTCTTTGATTATATCCAGATCTTCCAGAATCTCAGTTTCAGTTGGTCCTTTTTCTCCAGGAGCTTGTCCAAGTCGATAAGGTCCATAAGAAATTGCCTGTCCGATCCATTTGTCATTTAGATAAGGTTCAAACTCGCGGTTAGAACCCGGATCTTTTTGTTCAAAAGTTTCTCCCGCTTCCAACTTAACACGGATTTTTTCAATTGAAATATTTGAGTTTTTATTGCATGAGATGAAAATAATTGAGAGAAGAAGTGCAAGAATAAGAATCAGAATAATTTTTTTCATCAATTCTACTCCCTACATTTGAACGCGAACTGTTTGAACTGAATTTGCCGCTATTGTGATTTCGGCAAACTTTGCCCCGATCTGCAAATTGTAAACAATCGGTTTTTGGGTAGTATTTAACAATTGAACACTCAACATTCCATCATCATTAATAGTAGCACAAGCGTGCAAAGCATCATTATCTAAATCATCGAGTAATTTACTCGTTTGGACGGCTTTGTCACCGGGTCGGATAGTTCGGCTAAACTGAGATAGAACGTGGAATATCGGGGTATAATATACCAGTTTTGTTTCAATATCGATCATTATTGGAGCCCCGCAGAAGTTGCCTACATGATTGGGACCACCTCTTTTATTCAATACAATATTCCAATCAATCCATCCACTAAGCCAATGATCTATTCCAACGATTATATCTCTGGCATATCGATGAACAGGAGTGTAAGCAGGATGATCTTCGGTTTTTACACCTTGCCAGTTAACTGCATAAGCCCAGTCGGTTGCGTTGTCGTTCCACCAGAAATCGTCGTTGTCGAACCAGCCAGATTCCTTGCGTTTGATCGGCTCATAACAACCGTCTGGAGGTTCTTTTCCCAGATCATCGATGCAGCCTTCCGTGTGAATAATTGAAAACTCAGGAAACTTTTTGTGAACTCGCTCGAACACTTCTTCATAAACCTTGGTTGTACTTTCATACCAATGAACTGCAACTCCATATAGATACTGTTTTGTGTCAGGATCGGAGAACATCAAATCTGTCCAATGCTCGATTCCGTCACGATTCTGGTCGAAAATAAGAAGTTTCAGATCGTCATAACCTGCTTCTCTAAGTTTTGGTCCCAGATATGTTTTAATAAAATCGTTTTGTGTTTCGGGCGAGAAATTCATACTTTCCCATTTACCATTGTTCCCATGAGGTTCGTTTACTGGAGTCAATCCCCAGATATCGACACCTTCAGCTCTATAGGTATCCAGATATTTTATGATATAATCTGCATAGACTGGATAATATTCCTGCACAAGTTTACCACCTGTTCCCTGCCAGTTATTTTCCTCAGAGCCAGGAATATACCATTCATTGATATCTTTCATCCAGGATGGTGCAGTCCATGCAGAAGCAATGATCTTTAACTCACTACCATTTTGCTTGTTCTTTATCGCAATCGCTTCTTTTATCATGGGAAGTAGATCATAGGATCCATCAACAATGCCTGGATATTGGTCATTATCAAAACCCATTTTATCTGGCGTGATATCAAAATTCTCCAACTTAATATCACCTTCATCGTCTGCATAGGAATATTTGCCTTCAACACAAAAATCGCACGCACCAATATGGGTTCGAGTTAATGAGAAATTTGCTCCCGATTCGCTGAAAATTTGCTCCATTACTTCTCTTCTTTTTTCTAGGGGTAAGTGTGCAAGTACAAATGCTGAGGATTCAGTGAAAGATGAGCCTATACCTTCAATGGTCTGTTTTATACTCTCTGGATAGATTTGAATTATATTACCGGTTGCCTTACCAGTTTGGAATTTTACATTTTCCTGTTTTTCCAGTTTTTCTCCAGCAGCTGAAGTAAGCAGAATTTCATATGTGGAGCTAAGTTTTTTACTACTATTTACCCCACAACCGAAAAGTGATATTAAAAGAACACTGTAAACTAATGTTTTCGCTATATTCTTTCGCATATAATAAATCCTAAGATTTTTCTAAAACTAGTTCTTCAACTTCAATTTTCTGAGCATGACGTTTTTCCAGTTCAGCTCGAATCTCATTTGCGCGTTCTTCAGTTAAATCATAATTACGCATCAGCAAAATAGCGATAGATGTACCCAATATTGGAAGTCCTGAATAAAAAATTCTTAATCCTGTTATAGCGTGTTCAGGTTGTGTGGCTGCACCGGCATCAAATCCTACAACTGTCATAATAACACCACTCAACAATCCTGCGATAGCGAAACC